>NZ_WTLC01000031.1:0-59518 GCF_011378875.1 Pseudoalteromonas sp. Z9A5 | reverse complement strand
TTAAATAGCTGAATATCAAGCATGAGAATGCTCCTTGTAAAAAGGAGTATAAGATCATACTTTGAAGTCAAGGTAAAGTTCGTGATCTTGCCCTGCCCACAAGCCCTATTGGATCTTGGTTTATAAAGCGTTGTTGTTTGGGGCTGTAATAGCGATAACGGTTGTAATGTAAGCCGCTTTCCTCATCTAAATATTGCCCCTGAAAACGTATTGGCTGAGTAAAGGTATTATTTACAGTAGATTCAGCGTCTGGTTTTGGCTCTACGTAACCATATGCATCGGCTTGGTTTTCCCACACCACTTGTGCGCTGCTGTTTGTTACAAAACGTGGGGTATTAAGTTGGTCTAGGTGATAGTAATACACCTCGCCTTTTTTAATCAGTGCTACTGGGTGAAATTGATTTGGTAGGTTTATATACCACGTATATTCACCGTGTTGGCATTCACCTATTAGCTGGTCGTTATCCCAAATGTAGTCAATTTTACCGTGTTCGGTGTGCTTGGCTATACGTCGACCGAGTGGGTCGTAATCGTATTGGGTGAGCGTGCCATTATTATTAAAACAGCTTAATTGATTAAATGCATTGTATTCACGAAGGGTTTTAATGCCTTTGCCGGTTTCGCGAATTTGGTTACCAAATTCGTCGTAGTCAAAGTCGCTATCGCCAAATTGCGTTAAACGGTCGGCGTCGGTTGCACTGCTTTTAATGGTGCCAAGTGCGTTAGAATTACTTGATGCAATGCCAGCTTTATTGCTATTTGCTCAAAAAGGCTATCGTTGATAGCCTTTTTTATTTATTTTATTTTTTGCTGTAAACTTATAACCAGCGCCTAACTTTTGCTTTATAGGTAATATACTCTTTGCCAAATAATTTAGTTAAAGCACGCTCTTCTGGCATTATTTGAAAAAACGTTAAGTACGCAATAAACCCTGCAACGCAAAGCAGTGCCCACAACGAGCTTAGCCAAATGCCCCACCCTACTAAAATAAAGGCAAGCCCAACATACATAGGATTACGAGAGAGCCGGTAAATTCCGCTCGTAATTAGCTTTGATGCTTGCTCTGGTTTACTTGGGTTAACTGTTGTTTTAGCAAGTTTAAAACTCAATACACCCGCAATACATAACACGCTCCCTATTGCTAAAAAGCTCAAAGCTAAATAGGTAATAAACGCTGTAAAATCAATAATACTGTAGTGCGCGATAAGTGCCATTATGCCCGCAAAAAACAGCACAACAATAACGGGTGGAATTTTATTATTTAACATAGCAACTCACTGTATTAGTTATAAAATATTTATTTAATTTATTACATAATGTTTAGCCGAACATTAAACAATACTACAAGTGTATAAATGATGAACGCTGTAAACTATAAATCAATTTGAACGTTAAAAATAACAGCTTCTACCAACCCACAATCAAGAGCTTAAACTGACCATACAAATTAAGTTACAATTGTCAGCTTTATCAAAAGTGCTTAAAGGTTATACTTTAAATATAAACGAATGAATAAAATGAAGGAATGTGATTATGTCTGGAACTACGATGATTGTTTTAATAGTGCTAATTTCGGTTGGCTCAGGTGTGGTTTACGATATGTATAAAAAGCATCTTGAGTTTAAACATAAAATGCAAAACAATAACAGTGATGCTAATAAAGAGTTAGCTGAGACTAAAGCACAAGTACTTGCATTAAAAGAGCGTGTACAAACACTTGAAGCTATAGTTACCGATTCAAGCTTTAATGTGAAACAAGAAATAAACAAACTTTAGTTGTGTGTTTTAATAAGTTTGCACTAGGTGCAAACTTATAAGTAACCTGGGTACAAATGTGCGTTTTCTGGTTGCTCTATACCATGAGCAGCTAAAAAACCGCCAATAGCTTGTCCGCACCCTTCTGGCGCTCGCCCACTGTCTATTTCAAAATTTAACTGGTTAGCGTGCTGTTTCCCTAATGAGCAAAGCCCTATTGCACTTGGAGAGCGCATGGCAATGCTTAGAGCACCTATTTGCTCAGCCGTAACGTGTTTACTAAATCGAGCAAAGCCTTGGTACTTAAACTGCTCATTAACGTATTCATTGCTTGCATTGACTAGTGCTGCAATTAAAGCATGTAAAAAGCTATTAGCAGTTTGATCACTGGTTAAAAATGCAATCGTTTTTTGGTTAAACTCGGTTAACTGGCTGTCTTGGCATAAAAGTTCAACCGTATATAAATACTGCTCAGCCGTGATCATATTCTGGCTTTTTAAAACAATTTCTTTACCGGCAAAAACAATACGTTTAACAACATCTGCAATGGCTTGCGTGTCATTACAGTCGCTGTTAATTAGCTCAGGGTTTTGAGCCATTAGCGGCAAATCGTGGTGATTATTAAATGGCGTGCTTACATGATTTGCGTGCTTATATTGAAAAAGCTCTCTCACTTCGTGCTCACGGGCCACTTTAAGTGCTAAAAATGCAGTTTGAATAAGCTCTGAGGTAGGCAAGTTTTCTTCAACAATCCAACGTCTGCCAAACAACAATTTTTTTGCTTTTATATCGCTCTGAGAAACACCTTTTTGATAGTTGTCAGGGCTTAGTACCGCAACTTGCAGGTAAATTTCGTCACCCTTTTGTGCAGCAAGCACTCTAAAGTGTGTCGAAAATTCAATGCTATCGAGCACTTCGTTTACGCTATTTAAAGTGTGTTTATAACGTAAAAAATGTTGAGGCACCACCCAGCTATTATTTGCCAATTGCACAACAGGCGCATAAGAAATTGGCTGCTCGTAGCTATGTTGCCATTTTTGCTCATTACTGAGTAAAGACTGTAAGTAACTATTATTATCTGACATAAATTAACCAAATAAACTTGCTTAAGCAAGATATTAACTTTAATCATATTACGTCTTCACTGTCGTAATTAGATCACACCAACGCCTTTATTTTAGGCTTTTTTAACTATCGGCTAATCCTTGATAGTCTGTTATAACTTTTTGATAATAAACTTCATCTTTATTGAGCATTTTATTATAGTGATTTAGTAATTGCTGTTTGTAGGCTATGTGTTCTTTATTTGTGAAATCCCACATGTGTAAACCTGTGCAACTTACTTTTGTATTGCTATTAAAGCTGACTTCTATAATTTCGTAAAAACGTTTATTTTCGCAAACCAGTTGCTCGCTAATCAAACCTAAACCCAGCATATTAAGCCCTACTCTTACGTCATAAGTATGGTGTACTGGGCACAAAATAAAGCGCGTGTTTTGTACGCTTTCAATGCTGTTATTTGCGATTATTTGTTGCACGAGTTTTAATAATAACTCACCGCCTACACCAGCAATAACAACGGTCTGCTTTATATTTTTGCCAAGTAAAATACAACCAACATCTTTGCACATTACTTGCCACTGCTCGCTGCTTGAATAAGAATTTTGCTGGGCGCTAACACGCATAAGCAACGATTCTAAATCAGCCATTAGATTGGGCACTATATCTACAAAAATAACTTTTTTAGCGGCATTTCGTTTTAACAACGCTAAACCTAAATAACCATGGTCACAGCAGCAATCCCATACAATATCGGTTGGTTGTGCTATTAACGAATCAATAGCTGATAAACGTTTACTGAGCTTCATTTAATCAGTTGTTTGTGACGTTTTATAGACCAGCGCTTTTAAGCTTCTATCGCTGTCTATTTCTATAAAGCGTGCTGTTGGTGCTAAGCGCTCAACAAACTCAATGGCACCTTGTGTATGCTCTGTAATAAGTGCTTTAAATGCATCTTCGCTAAGCTCTGGGCTATTAGCACAAAGCAGTAACTTTGTTGTATCGCTTAATAGCTCTGGCAATCTGCGCAGCACTTTTTGATAGTCTTTAGTTAAAATAAAGCTCCCTTTTTGAAAGCTTGGCGGATCAACAATAATTAAGTCAAACGGAGCTGCTTTTTTTAATTTACCAAACGACTTTAAAATATCGTGTGGTAAAAAGCTCACGCCTCTTTCAAAACCATTAAGCTGATGGTTTTGTTTGCCTACTTTAAGTACACCTTTGCTCATATCCATGTTCATTACATGATCAGCACCGCCTTGCATTGCTGCAAGCGAAAACCCACACGTATACGAAAATAAATTAAGTATTTTACCGTGCTTGCTGTTAGCCATAACAAACTCACGACCGCTGCGCATATCCGGAAATATTCCAGTATTTTGGCGGCTTTGCAAATCAACTAAAAAGCGAATACCGTTTTCGTTTACAACATGCTGAACAGGTAACTGACCATACACTAATTGGTTTTGGCTCTGCACACCGGCGCGTTGCTGGTACACAAGCGATGTAATAAGTTCTGGATGATGTGCTTGCGCCCACTCCCATACAACACTTGTTAATTCGCTAAGTGTTGGCTCGTCAATTTCATCATAAGACACTAAAAATAAACTCGGCGGGTAAAAGTCTACGTTAATATGGCTTAATGCCTCAACCGTATGTCCACGCCCATGAAAAACACGGCAAAGTTCATTATTTAAAATCGGCGCATCAGCTAGCGCTGTAATAATTGGAGTAAAATCAGATGTCATTTTTAATTAATCAACTGTTGTTGTAGTTCATGTATTTCATCGCGAACAGAAGCCGCTTTTTCAAATTCTAAATCGCTCGCATACGCATGCATTTTGCTATCGAGTTGCTTAATTTGAACTGTGATTTCTTTTGCACTGAGTACTTTTTTAGACTCTTTACGAATAAGTCTCAGGTTATCTTTTGGTGCAGCCTCTTCGCCTACATCCATCACATCGAGGATTTTTTTGGCTAATGAATGCGGTTCAATACCATGTTTAATATTATATGCATGCTGAATTTCGCGTCTGCGTGCTGTTTCATCCATGGCTTTAGCCATCGATTTTGTGACTCTATCACCATATAAAATAGCACGACCATCTAAGTGACGAGCGGCGCGACCAATGGTTTGAATAATTGAGCGTGCAGAGCGTAAAAAGCCTTCTTTGTCTGCATCAAGTATTGCTACAAGCGCCACTTCTGGCATATCTAAGCCTTCTCGAAGTAAGTTAATGCCCACTAACACATCAAACACTCCAGCACGTAAATCACGAATAATCTCAACTCGTTCAACCGTATCAATGTCTGAATGTAAGTAACGTACTTTTACATTATGCTCACTTAAGTAGTCTGTTAAATCCTCAGACATACGTTTGGTTAATGTAGTTACAAGTACGCGTTCGCCTTTCTCTACACTTTTGTAAATTTCAGATAGTAGGTCATCAACTTGATCAGCCACTGGGCGCACTTCAATAAGGGGATCGAGTAGCCCTGTTGGTCGAATAACTTGCTCCGCTATTGCGCCTACGCAACGCTCTAACTCAAAATCACCTGGCGTTGCAGATACATAAATTGTTTGTGGTGCTATGGCTTCAAACTCTTCAAAGCGTAGCGGTCTATTATCCATAGCTGAGGGCATTCTAAAGCCATACTCAACAAGGTTTTCTTTACGGCTTCTGTCGCCTTTGTACATAGAACCGATTTGCGAAACGGTCACGTGCGATTCATCAATAATCATCAATGCATCATCTGGTAAATAATCAAGTAATGTTGGCGGCGGATCGCCAGGCGTACGTCCCGATAAATAACGACTATAGTTTTCTATACCTGAGCAGTAACCTAACTCTCGCATCATCTCAATGTCGTATTGTGTACGTTGCGTTACCCGTTGCTCTTCTACTAATTTATTTGCACTCAGTAATTGCGCTCTTCGATCTTTAAGCTCTTCTTTTATATTATCGATAGCACCCAGAATTTTTTCTCGTGGGGTTACATAATGCGTTTTTGGGTAGATAGTGGTGCGTATAATATGTCTTTCGACTGCACCTGTTAGCGGATCAAAAATACTCAAACGCTCTATTTCATCGTCAAACATTTCTACGCGTATAGCGAAAGTGCTTGATTCTGCGGGAAATATATCAACCACTTCGCCACGTACGCGGTATGTGCCACGGCTAAAATCTATATCGTTGCGGGTGTATTGAATTTCGGCTAAACGGCGCAGCATGTCGCGTTGATCTACTTTTTCGCCCACTTTTAAAAGCAGCATCATTTTCATGTATGATTTAGGGTCACCCAAACCATAAATAGCCGATACCGACGCCACAATAATGGTATCGCGACGCTCAAGCAGTGCTTTGGTTGCACTTAAACGCATTTGCTCTATGTGCTCGTTTATTGATGCATCTTTTTCTATGAACGTGTCGCTAGAAACAACATAGGCTTCTGGCTGGTAGTAATCATAATAAGATACAAAATATTCAACCGCATTTTTAGGGAAGAACTCTTTCATCTCGCCGTATAACTGCGCTGCTAAGGTTTTGTTGTGTGCCATTATTATTGTCGGACGATTTAAGTCGTTAATAATATTAGCCATGGTAAAGGTTTTACCTGTACCTGTTGCGCCTAACAATGTTTGGTGCGCTAAACCTGCTTCTAGACCTTCACATAACTGCTTAATAGCTGTTGGTTGATCTCCCGCAGGTTTAAAATGTGATTTTAGTTGAAAATGATCGCTCAATTATTGCACTCCTTTAATGATTGACTGCTCAAAGCCTCAAGCTCTTTTATAAACCACTTGTATGCCACCATTGCGGTAAATAAATTCCCGATTGCTGCACCAATAAATAATCCGATTAACCCAGCGAGTTCGTTACCTATATATGCAAATGGCAGATAAAAAATGAATAAGCGCACAGCACTTAAAAACAATGCGTTCATTGGTTTGTGTAAAGCATTAAACGAAGAATTAGATAATATGATCACACCTTGTAAGCCATAACTAAGCGGAATGGTATAAATAAAGAGTTTTATAACGTCAATAACCATTTGCTCTTTACCAAACAATTGGCTGATCACACCTGATAAAGCAATGAGTAAAACATAAATAGCGAATTGCCAAATCATTACAAATTTTAATGTACCAATATACGCTTCTTTTACTCTGCACAATTTACCTGCACCAAAGTTTTGACTCACAAAGGGTGGAAGTGTCATCGATAAAGCAAGTACCAATATACTTGCTATAGATTCTATTCTGCTGCCAACTCCAAATGCCGCTACAGCCTCCGGACCGTGATGTGCAACCATAGCGGTCATTACTGCCATTGCTACTGGTGTAAGCATATTAGCGCCCGCTGCAGGTAAACCAATTTTTAATATTTTACGAATAGCGCCAATAACTGTTTGCTTGCCTGCTTTTAAGCTTAATAAACGTTTTTTTACTATTAGCAAATATAAAATAATTACAACAGCCACCGACCACGCTATAACACTTGCAATAGCCGCACCTTGAATACCTAAAGCAGGTATTGGACCAAAACCAAAAATAAGCATTGGATCGAGTATGGCGTTAATAAGCCCTGCCCCGCCCATTACAATACTCGGTGTTGTGGTATCGCCACTGGCACGTAATACCGAATTACCTATCATGGGGGTAATTAAAAACACACTTCCGATAAACCACACATTCATGTATTCGTGTATTAATGGCAGTACTTGTTGCCCTGCACCTAATAACGTAAATATGGGATCAATTAATAAATAACCAACAAAAGATAAAATAAGCACTAAAACAAAAGCGACCAATATAGATACGCTTGCGTCAAAACGTGCTTCATCAATTTTATTACTGCCAAGTGCCTTACCTATTACAGCCGATGTACCAATACCCAAACCAATCGCTAAACTAATAACGGTAAAGGTAACTGGAAATGTAAAACTCACTGCTGCTAATGGCTCAGTTCCTAATAAACTTATAAAAAATGTATCAACAATATTGAACATCATTAAAGTGACCATTCCAAAAATCATTGGAATGGTCATTTTTTTTAATGTTGAAGGGATAGGATCATTTAGTAAATCTGGGCGGGTCTGAGATTTTGAAATTGCGCGCATGGAATAAATTAGCCTCTTTTACTGAGCGAATCATTTTAAAGCATCAAGGCAATTCAAGCCACGGATTTATCAACAGATTTGAAGTAAACAGCAAACTAAAGATTCGAAAAAATAGTAAAAGCCTCTTTTTACGTATTTTTGTTAAAATAACGGCTTAGTGCTCTAAAAAACAATTAAAATACATTTTTGTAACTTTTATTACAAACAACCACCAGTTGCTGATGCTTTTTTACACAAAGCAATACTTTGATTTATCGTAACGAAAAATTTTGCTCATCGAGTTGCATGGAATAAAGGTGAAACACTAACTCATTGTTTTATATTGAAATAAAAATAGTGATTTAAAAGCTTGAAATCGGTGCAGCGCCCTACAGCTCTAGTGCGCCTGATGTTCTTAAGGTTTCATAAACAGAGTTATCCACAGAAACCGTGGATAACTCATTCAAAGCCGCATTTATAAAGGCTTCTAGAGAGGTCTCATTTTTAGTTAATTCTTATTAAACTTAGATAATCAATTAATGTCATTTTTACAATCTCAAAGTAAAAGTCTATTAATTGGATCAATCCGCCTTACTAACTCAATTGTTTAACTGAGTTCGCTAACCAATAAAATGCTGCAAGTTATTGATTGCACTATTTTTGAACAACTTCAATATTATTTGCATAATAAATCGTAAATTAAATTTATTACCGCTAAATAGTGACTAATTTTTTTGAATTACCCAAAGTCGATTTTAAATGTTTTTATATTTTAAAGGTAAAAAAGCGAAAACTAAAAAGAAGTGAAAGCTAGTTTTTGTCTTTTACGTGTAATTTTTGCTAACAAAGCAGTTTAATATTGTGTTTTATTTGCTCAACACACAAAAGTAATTTACTCAAAAAGCAATTTACGTCGCATTTTCTTCCATTAAAATTTCTAAAAAAAATCAAAATAAAGCCATAAATCACACAGATCGAACATAAAAACGCCGAATAGACTTCTTTTTTTAGTTTATGATCTTTTATGTGTTGACAGTTTGCAGTGAGGTCATTAATATTTCGCCCCGTTGAAAGGCAAGCGCTTCCCCCTTAGCTCAGTTGGTTAGAGCGACGGACTGTTAATCCGCAGGTCCCCCGTTCGAGTCGGGGAGGGGGAGCCAAGTTTTTCAACCATAAACGATTCCCCCTTAGCTCAGTTGGTTAGAGCGACGGACTGTTAATCCGCAGGTCCCCCGTTCGAGTCGGGGAGGGGGAGCCAAATCATAATAATATCACTACTTTAGTTCCCCCTTAGCTCAGTTGGTTAGAGCGACGGACTGTTAATCCGCAGGTCCCCCGTTCGAGTCGGGGAGGGGGAGCCAATTATAATAATTCCATAGACATTCCAGCAAAAATCCACTACTCTCCTATCTATAACTAAAGCATTAATTTATTATTCATATGCGTTGTAACTTAGTTTATTAATCAAGGACTTGATTCCTTCCCTTTTGAATTATTAAAAGACTGAAAACATGGCTGGTTTTAAAAAACTTATTTTTGTACAAATAATTACTTGGCTACTATGCATTGCAGCTGGAACTTACTTCATATCGGTAAGCTTTAACAATGCGGTTAGTGATGCGCAAAAAAATGCTCAAACTACTGTAACCAAATATATAAATGAAATATCTTTTAATGATGATTCAGCACAAAACTTAAAAAAAATAATTGCTGACGGAAAAACATTTTCTAGTTTTACATTAAGAGATTACCAAGGTAACGAAGTGTTTAGTATTGACACCCCTTCTCGCTTACCTATATTTGCTAACTTTATACAATCTAACCTTAACTCTATTCGTCCACAATTTGCTGTTAATGATGCAGCAGATATAAAAATTGAGTTTACACTTAATATAGAACGCTTAGCTGAGCAGCTTCAAACCGCCCTATTTATTGTTATTGTTATTTCTGCTGCATTAGTAATTATTCCTATTATTTTGATGAAATCGATTTTTTACCGTTTAAATAAAAATATAAGCATGACGGTTGCAGACACAATTGATATTTATATTAATCAAAACCAAGTTAATAACGATTTAGAAACAGCATTAGACGGTTCAAAATTAAAAAACTTAGGTAAAGACTTAGTTCCTAGCTTTAATCGCTTGTCACACTTTTTAAAATCAAAAAATGAAGATATTCAAAGTGCCGCGCAAGATATTAAACACGAAGCGTATAAAGATGTAATTACTGCGCTTGGCAATCGTAATATGTTTGTTGAGTATTACGAAAAAAACATCGAAAACACCGAAAAAAGCACGTTTGGTGCTTTAGCAATGGTTAGATGTAGCGAGCTACAAGCTATAAATCAAAGCCGTGGCTATCAAAAAGGCGACGAATACGTTAGAGGTGTTTCTGAAATAGTTAAACACATAAGTGGTACGTATACTGGCAGCCAAGTATTTAGATTAAACAGCTCTGATTTTGCCGTTGTATTGCCTAATGTACCTCTTAAAGAAGCTGAACGCTTTGGCGAAAACTTACAATCGCGCTTTACGCAATATCAACAAAACCAAGAGCTAACTTCAGTAGCTAACACGGGTATTGTAGGCTACGAAAAAGGAAAACCTTTAGGGGAGCTTCTTTCGGTTGTTGATAATGCAATGAGTATGGCGCAATCAAAACAAGTAAATGCGTGGCATGTACAACGAGAAACCGATTTAGCTAATAACGCAAGTGCTGGGTTTGGTAATCAAAACTGGCGCAAAGTGATTAACGAAGTTATTGAATCAAAACGTGTGCACTTAGTAATGCAAAATATTATGCCACTTGGCAAAAGTATTAAAGCATACGCCGAAATACAAGTTAGATTTAAAACTGAAGATAACCAAGTACTCCCTACCGCGTCATTTTTGGCGATGGCCGAAAAACTCGATATGGCTATTGAGATAGACAGATTAATTATTGATTCGTCGCTTGAAAAAGTTAAGAGCCGTAACCTATCTGAGAAGTTTTTTGGCTTGAATGTAACAGCATCAAGCGCACACAACGACCAATTTGTAATTTGGTTAGAACGCCGCTTATTAAAAGATACTCACATTGCATCTAAACTTGTGTTTGAAGTAAGCGAGTTTGGTTTACAGCAAAACATTAAAGCAAGTAAGCGCTTTATTGATATGATCCACCGAGTTGGCGCTCGCGTAACAGTTGAACGCTTTGGTGTTGGCTTAACTTCATTTAAGTTTTTCCGCGATTTAAAACCCGATTTTATAAAAATGGATGCAAGTTACACTCGCGGTCTAGAAGATGATAAAAACAACCAATACTTTATGCGACTTATGGTTGATTTAGCGCACCGTATTGGCGTTAATGTATTTGCTGAAGGCGTTGAAAGCCAAGAAGAAAAGCACATTATTGAAACCCTATGTTTAGATGGTGTACAAGGTTATTACATCGAAAAACCTAAAGATATCTAAATCAATTAAGCTTGCTCGCTGTTAAATCAGCCTAGTAATGTTAATTAATTTAAAAAGAGCACTTGTTGCTCTTTTTTGCTTTGTGAATTGTAGTAATAACGCTGTGGTACTATTTGGCATTACTTGCACTGTAAAATTAAAGTAAATATTACATACGAATTACAGTATTTTTACACCTTTATAATTGCCTTTGAATTTTAACTTGTTTATTTGGCTGATAGTCACTGCACATGTTGTTAATCAGGGCAGAAAAAAGGATAATACCAATGATTTTAATAGCGTGAGGCACACATGACAGAATATGTCTTATTATTGATCGGAACAGTTCTGGTTAATAACTTTGTATTAGTACAATTTTTAGGCTTATGTCCGTTTATGGGCGTATCAGGGAAACTTGATACGGCAATTGGTATGTCATTGGCGACCACCTTTGTACTTACCCTTGCCTCCGTTACAAGCTACTTAGTAAATCAGTATATTTTAGTGCCACTCGACATCGAGTTTTTGCGCACTATGAGCTTTATTTTAGTTATTGCCGTTGTAGTGCAATTTACCGAAATGGTGGTGCGTAAAACCAGCCCTACCCTGTATCGCTTATTAGGCATATTTTTACCGCTTATAACTACCAACTGCGCTGTACTGGGTGTCGCTTTACTAAATATCAAAGAAGATCATTCATTTTTACAATCGGCAGTGTATGGTTTTGGCGCTGCGGTTGGCTTTTCGTTAGTGCTAGTTTTATTTGCAGCATTACGTGAACGTTTAGCAGCAGCTGACGTACCCACTCCTTTTAAAGGCGCCTCTATTGCCATGATAACCGCAGGCTTAATGTCGATGGCGTTTATGGGCTTTACCGGATTAGTGAAATTTTAATATGACCTTGTTTTATGCCTTAATAGCGCTTGGCTCGTTAGCGCTGATTTTTGGGTTAATTTTAGGATTTGCCGCTATACGATTTCGTGTAGAGAGCAATCCCATTGTTGAGCAAATAGACACCATTTTACCACAAACCCAATGTGGTCAATGTGGCTACCCGGGTTGCCGCCCTTATGCCGAAGCTATTGCAAACGGCGATGAAATAAATAAATGTCCACCCGGTGGTGAATCAACCATGAAGAAGCTTGCGGGCTTAATGGGTGTTGATGAAAAACCACTTGCGGGCGGCGAACAAGCAGAGCCTATAAAAACAGTTGCCTATATTCGCGAAGACGAATGTATTGGCTGTACTAAATGTATTCAGGCTTGTCCTGTTGACGCTATTTTAGGTGCCACTCGCCAAATGCATACTGTATTAATTGATGAATGCACTGGCTGCGATTTATGTGTTGAGCCCTGCCCTGTAGACTGCATTGATATGCTACCTGTAGCCGAAACTAAACAAAACTGGAAATGGCAGCTAGACGCTATTCCTGTTACACAAATAGATTAGAGGTTTGAGTGGATAAGTTACTTGAACAAATAAATAAAGGGACCGTTTGGCCATTTCCTGGCGGAATACACCCGCCACAACAAAAATCACTCTCTAATAGTGCTAGCATTGCTCGCCTACCATTGCCCGAAAAGCTTGTAGTTGCTTTAAAGCAACACATAGGTGCAAATGGTAAGTTACTTGTAGAAAAAGGTCAGCGTGTACTTAAAGGCCAAGCATTAACTGCCCCCGCAGCTAATTGGTCAGTGCCGGTACATGCGCCAAGTTCAGGTATAATTACTGATATAGCACCAATGCCTTCGGCGCACCCATCTGCATTGCCAGAGCTCAGTATTGTTATTGAGACTGATGGAAAAGATGAATGGTGCACACTTAATCCAATTAACAACCCTACGAGCTTAGCTCACGACGAATTAGTAAATATAATTCATCAAGCGGGCATTAGTGGCATGGGCGGCGCGGGTTTCCCTACTTATATAAAAGCAGATACAAAACAGCCAATTGAATTTTTGATTGTAAATGCGGTTGAATGCGAACCTTACATTACTGCAGACGACACACTAATGCGTGAGCATGCAGCACAAGTAGTACAAGGTCTTGAGCTAATGCAACAGCTGTTAAATCCAACGCTGTGCATTGTAGGTATTGAAGATAATAAGCCTGAAGCTATTGCAGCTATGAGTAAAGCGGCTGAGCATAACAATAAAATAATAGTACAAACAGTCCCAACTATTTACCCCTCAGGTGGTGAAAAACAACTGATTAAGTTACTCACTAATCGTGAAGTACCAAGTACGGGTATACCCGCTGATATAGGCATACTTGTACAAAACACAGGAACGTTATTTGCCGTACAACAAGCTGTTTACGAAGGTAAACCGCTCATTGAACGAGTAGTAACGGTAACGGGCAATACCATTCATAAACCAGGTAATGTGTGGGCTTTATTAGGTACTGAAATAAAACACTTACTTGATTGCCAAGGCTTCTCACCCGTACCACAGCAAAGCGTTATAATGGGTGGCCCAATGATGGGCTTTACACTGCCAACCGTACGTATAGGTATTGTAAAAACAACTAACTGTATACTAGCACCTGATCATAAAGAACTTGCAGAGCCTGGTCCTGAAAAAGCCTGTATACGTTGTAGTGCCTGTGCTGATGCTTGCCCTGCTTCTTTATTACCACAACAATTACAATGGTTTGCTAAATCGAAAGAATACGACAAACTTCAAGAACATAATTTGTTTGATTGTATTGAATGTGGTGCGTGTGCGTATGTTTGCCCAAGTGAAATTCCACTCGTGCAATACTATCGCGTAGCTAAAGTTGAAATAAAAGAACAGCAAGCTGATAAAATTAAAGCAGATCGTGCCAAAGAGCGTTTTGATGCACGTAAAGAACGTTTAGATCGCGAGCAAGAAGAAAGACAAAATCGTCATAAACGTAAACCTGCCGCTAAATCAGCTGACGAAAAACAAAAAATAGCCGATGCATTAGCGCGTGTTAAAAACAAATCTGATAACGGCGATGAAAAATCGGCTGTTGCTGCAGCAATTGCCCGTGCAAAAGCTAAGAAGTTAGGCGATCAATCTGCTGAATTAGAACCAGACAATAGCGAAGTAGCAAAAGAACGCGCACTTCGCAAAGAACAAGCGCGAAAATACAAAGAGCAAAAAGCACAAACTGATGAGCCAGTATCTCCTGATGATAAAAAATCAGCTGTAGCGGCAGCCATTGCACGTGCTAAAGCTAAAAAAGTGGCAAAAGCACTAGAAGACGCAGAGCCAGCCGTTAGTGATGAGCCACAAGCCGATACACCCGTTGACGACAAAAAAGCAGCTGTAGCGGCAGCCATTGCACGTGCTAAAGCTAAAAAAGCGGCAAAAGCACTAGAAGACGCAGAGCCAGCCGTTAGTGATGATCCACAAACCGATGAACCCGTTGACGACAAAAAAGCAGCCGTAGCGGCAGCCATTGCACGTGCTAAAGCTAAAAAAGCGGCAAAAGCACTAGAAGACGCTCAGCCAGCCGTTAGCGATGAGCCACAAGCCGATACACCCGTTGACGACAAAAAAGCAGCTGTAGCGGCTGCCATTGCACGTGCTAAAGCTAAAAAAGCGGCAAAAGCACTAGAAGACGCTGATGCACCAAGCACACCAGATAAAATCGAAAATTCATCTAGCTCTGTTGAAGCTGAAGTATCTCAATCAAGCGACGATAAGAAAAAAGCAGCCGTTGCTGCCGCTATTGCCCGAGCAAAAGCCAAAAAGTTACAAAAAGAAGGAAATGATAAGTCATGAAATTAACCATGGCCAGTTCGCCGCATAATCACAGTCATAAATCGTTAACGCGATTAATGCTTACCGTTATTGCCGCGTGTATTCCTGGGCTCATTGCTCAAGTTGTTTTTTTTGGCACCGGTGTACTTATCCAACTAGTGATTGCACTTGTTGCCGTCAGTGTTTTTGAAGCCGCTATAATGCTGATGCGAAAGCGCCCTGTTTGGCCTGCTTTAAGTGATGGTAGTGCTTGGCTTACAGCCGTATTGCTAGCATTGAGTATTCCGCCCTTAGCGCCGTGGTGGATTATTATTATTGGTTGTTTATTTTCCATTGTTATCGTTAAACAATTATACGGTGGCTTAGGGTTTAATTTATTTAACCCCGCAATGGCTGCTTATGTGCTGTTACTAGTTTCATTTCCGGTGCAAATGACTTCATGGTTGCCCGTATCTGATTTATTGAATAATTCAATTGGATTTACCGATCAGCTGCGCCTTGTATTCACCGATTTTACCTCTATTGGTTACAGTTTAGATCAAGTTCGTACCGGTATTGACGGCGTTACAATGGCTACACCTCTAGATACAATTAAAACTGATGTTGGACATGGTTTAACTGTTACTGAAAGCATGCAAAAACCAATATTTAATGAATGGGCTGGTCTTGGTTGGATGTGGGTTAATTTAGGCTTTTTAGCGGGTGGTTTATACCTACTGAAAGAAAAAGTAATTAACTGGCATATCCCAGTAAGCTTTATTGCAAGTTTAGCTGTGTGTAGTGCTATTGGTTATATTGCAGCACCAGGAACTGAGCCTGGCACTTTATTTCACTTATTAAGTGGTGCCACCATGATGGGTGCATTTTTCATTGCAACCGATCCGGTATCTGCAGCAACCACAAATAGAGGGCGTTTAATTTACGGCGCCGCTATTGGCTTATTAGTGTATTTAATTCGTACCTTTGGTGGTTTTCCTGATGCAGTCGCTTTTGCGGTATTACTTATTAATATTGCAGTACCGTTAATTGACTATTACACACAACCTCGTACTTATGGTCATGGAGCAGTAAAATGATTATTTCGTCGATGGCTAAAAATGGCGCTATTTTAACGGCTTTTGCTTTAGTTACAACTGGATTAGTTGCCTCTATAAATGCGCTTACAGCGGATAAAATTGCCGAGCAGGAACAGCTTCATCTTACTTCTCAATTGCAAGAAGTGCTCGACCCTAGTACTTACGATAATGAACTATCAAAAGATTGCGTTATTATTTCTGATGAACGACTCGGTCCTAATGGTGATCAGATAATTTATCGTGCCCGCAAAAATAATAAACCGATAGCCCTAGTTGTAAGGCATGTTACGCCAAATGGTTACAGTGGTGATATTAGTTTATTAACCGCCGTTTTAAGAGATGGCAGTATTGCCGGTGTACGAACCACTAAACATGAAGAAACACCTGGCTTGGGCGATAAAGTAGAAGTTAAAAAATCACTTTGGATCACGACTTTTAAAAACTTAACAGTACAAAGCGAAGACGATGCTCGCTGGGCTGTTAAAAAAGACGGTGGTCAATTTGACCAGTTTACAGGGGCAACTATTACCCCTCGTGCCGTAGTTGGCTCAGTAAAAAAAGCAGTGCTGTTTGCTCAAAGTGAATTTGACGCTATTTTTGCAGCACCTAACGCTGAATGTTTAGAGGTAACTAATGAGTGAATTAAAAACACTGTATAAAGAAGGTGTATGGGTAAATAACCCTGCCCTAGTTCAGCTTTTAGGTCTTTGCCCATTATTAGCTGTTACATCGACAATTACAAACGCACTAGGTTTAGGGCTAGCTACGCTACTTGTTTTAGTCGGTTCAAACGTTAGTGTTTCAATAGTACGTAACTGGGTACCTAAAGATATTCGTATTCCTGTATTTGTAATGATCATCGCAGGCTTTGTAACCATAGTGCAGCTGCTAATGAACGCCTATACATATGGGCTTTACCAGTCATTAGGTATTTTTATTCCACTTATCGTTACTAACTGCGCCATTATTGGTCGCGCTGAAGCGTTTGCATCTAAAAACCCAGTTTATTTATCTGCGTTTGACGGGTTAATGATGGGCCTTGGTTTTATGGTTGTACTTGTAGTACTCGGTGCAATGCGCGAGCTAATAGGCCAAGGTACATTATTTGATGGTGCAGACCTATTACTCGGTCCGTGGGCACAAAGCCTACGCATTGAAGTATTTAACTTTGATAATCAGTTTTTACTTGCCATTTTACCACCAGGTGCTTTTTTAGGACTTGGGTTACTTATTGCCGCTAAAAACGTAATAGATGCACAAATAAAATCAAAACAAGTTGCACCGCCAGAGGCTGAAAAAGGTCCTCGTGCACGTGTTACTAGCTTAACTTAAGGGGAAAACGCATTAACTTAGTAAATAGTTAATGCGTTTTAAGTTGCATGAATAAAGAAAAACGTCACCAAATACTCTCGCGCCTGCGCGACGATAATCCACACCCAGTTACTGAGCTTGAATACTCAAGCCCGTTTGAGTTACTGGTTGCTGTAACACTCTCTGCACAAGCCACCGATGTCGGCGTAAATAAAGCCACTCGTAAGCTATTTCCGGTTGCAAATACACCACAAGCAATTTTAGATATTGGACACGACACACTGCGTGATTATATAAAAACCATTGGTTTATTTAATTCTAAAGCCGCCAACGTTTATAAAATGTGCCAAATATTGGTTGATAAACATAACAGCATCGTACCAGAGAACCGCGAAGCACTTGAGGCTTTGCCTGGTGTAGGCCGTAAAACAGCAAACGTAGTGTTAAATACCGCTTTTGGCTGGCCTGTAATAGCGGTAGACACACATATTTTTCGTGTTTCTAACCGCACTAAGCTTGCCATGGGTAAAGATGTTGTCGCTGTAGAACAAAAGCTTGAAAAAGTAGTGCCTGCTGAATTTAAAGTAGACGTGCATCATTGGTTGATTCTTCACGGACGTTACACCTGCGTTGCACGTAAACCTAAGTGTGGCAGCTGTATTATTGAAGACTTGTGTGAGTTTAAAGATAAAGTTGATTAGATAAACATCAAAAACTCTCGGTCATACAACTCACTTTTGGTGAATTGTGAGTTATAAACCTTATTTATCAGACTTACAAAATGAACTAACTACCTAAATAGTTAGTTCGCAACACGCCATTACTTTCAGCTCATTAGGCACAAGTAGCAAGCCTTAGCTTATTTCATTTTATGATATTTTAAAGATCCATATAAATAAAATCACTCTTTATTTAAGGACTTGAGAAGAACTAAAAGCTTTGCTCACTTTTTATATGAATGTAACTTATTAGAGTAATGCAGGAGCAGCTACCCAGCCCACTAAGTTACAAACCCCGCACCGCAATTAAACAGCCTCCAGCTTGAACAAGTTTTAATCATGAAAGTTCAACACGCTTTCGTGAAAAAATACAATTATTAGAACATTATCAAAGTATTAATTTCACAAGTCTCACTCCTTTGGTTATGCTAATGAGCATTATAAAATTATATTGCGAAACCCTCTATGTTACCTCTACTTCGTATCTTGATAATTGAGCAAGACCCAGCCACTTTACAAGGGCTTTCAACGAACCTGTCAAAGACCATTCCTAACTTTGAGCGAGATGATATTCATATCGATATTATTGAATGTCTCGAGCTTAAGCACGCGCTGGAATGTGTAGAGGAAGATGGTGATATTCAAGCTGTGATTCTCAGTTGGGATATGCACAACAAAGTGGGTGAGCGGATGTATAGCCGCTTTATTGAAGAGTTAAAGGCAATTCGCCTTGAGTTGCCGGTTTATGTTATCGGCGACGACACCAAAGGGCTGGAGATCGTCAACGAATCGGAAGAAATCGAATCCTTCTTTTTTAAAGATGAGGTGATTTCTGACCCAGAAGCGATTTTAGGTTATATGATTAACGATTTTGACGACCGTTCAGAAACGCCATTTTGGACGGCGTATCGTCGTTACGTTGGTGAAGCAAACGACTCTTGGCACACACCAGGTCATAGCGGTGGCTCTAGCTTTAGAAACTCACCTTACATCAAAGATTTTTATCAGTTTTACGGCCGCAATGTATTTGTTGGCGACCTATCGGTGTCGGTAGACTCGTTGGGTTCATTGTCAGACAGCACCAATACCATTGGTCGCGCACAAGAATCAGCTGCGGCAACATTTGAGGTTAAGCATACTTACTTTGTTACTAACGGTTCGTCTACCTCAAATAAGATTATCTTGCAGACACTGCTGCGCAAGGGAGATAAAGTAATCGTCGACCGTAATTGCCATAAGTCAGTACACTATGGCATCTTGCAATCAGCTAGTTACCCCATTTATTTGGCGAGTATTTTAAATCCAAAATATGGGATTTTCGCGCCGCCATCGTTGGCCGACATCAAGTTGGCAATTGAAAACAATACCGATGCTAAATTACTGGTGCTTACCGGTTGTACTTACGATGGCCTGCTTAGCGATCTAAAACAAGTGGTAGATTATGCTCATCAACATGGTATCAAGGTGTTTATAGATGAAGCCTGGTTTGCGTACTCATTGTTTCATCCTAGCTTTCGTCATTATTCTGCAATACATGCCGGAGCCGACTACATTACCCACTCCGCGCATAAAGTGGTATCGGCGTTTTCTCAGGCGTCTTATATTCATATTAACGACCCCGATTTCGATGCCGATTTCTTTCGAGAGATTTACAGTATCTACGCCAGCACATCGCCTAAATATCAGCTTATTGCGTCTCTTGACGTGTGCCAAAAGCAATTAGAGATGGAAGGTTATAAACTGCTCAATGCGCTGTTAAATCATGTTGACGAGTTTAAACAACAGATGGCGTCGCTTAAGCAAATTAAAGTGCTAGGTAAGCAAGACTTTATGGAAATATTCCCACATTTTAGTGGCGACAACATGGGTCACGACCCATTAAAAATCCTAATTGATATTAGTGAGCTACCTTATTCGTTAAAAGATATTCATAAATATTTACTGGACGAAATTGGGCTAGAAATAGAGAAATACACTCACAGCACCATCTTGGTTTTGCTTACGCTTGGTGGCACGCGTTCAAAGATAATTCGTTTGTACAATGCGTTGAAAAAGCTAGATGGAGGTAAGGTAAAACTGTCGAAATCGACGCGCAGAGCCCGCTTACCTGAAAATTTACCTGCCATCGACTTGGCTTGTATTCCAAGCGACGCTTTTTATGGCGATCGCGAATCTGTGCCAATCAGCAAAAGCAACAACCGTATTTGCGCAGGTTTAGTCACCCCATATCCACCAGGCATTCCGCTTTTGGTACCGGGTCAGCATATCACTACAGATCATATTGAATATTTGCAAGAGTTGGCGAGCCAAGGGCTAACAATTCAAGGCAGTTTCGATGGCGAGATTTATGTACTTAAGGGCAAGATTAAGAAGTAAAGATATTCGTTTAATACTATCACGATCATTATTACTGAGCGGCAGTGTCGTATGACATTGCTGCTTTATACCATGTTCTTGTGAGAGTTAACCTGAATTATTGTGTGAGCTATAATTTTGGGTAATGTTAAAAAATTAGAGTACTACTTAGTGTCACTAATAGTATTACCATAGTTTAAGACAGGCGCATAATTAACCGTTGCCCTACTTTAATACATCAATGTTTATCTCTTCTACAATTGGCTAAATTAAACCCCCTACTTTTCTAGGCTGCCTGTACGGCAGTGAACCGCACTTGCATAAAATGCCACGGCATCTACGATTTCTAAGCTGCCTGTGCGGCAGTGAACTAATTTTTATATAATAACTTTATCGACTTAGTTTCTAAGCTGCCTGTGCGGCAGTGAACCTTCGTCACGCGCCTTGTAAGCTTCTTTGTGCTTTCTAAGCTGCCTGTGCGGCAGTGAACAGTAGTATTACTACTGTACAGAACGCGTTAGATTTCTAAGCTGCCTGTGCGGCAGTGAACCTGGTTACTCGGCAGTATATGAAGCGTGTGACTTTCTAAGCTGCCTGTGCGGCAGTGAACGCAAGCAGCTCGTCCGCCTCTTTTATTTTCTTTTTCTAAGCTGCCTGTGCGGCAGTGAACCACATAACCAAATCAAGTTCAGTACTTGTTATTTTCTAAGCTGCCTGTGCGGCAGTGAACAACACCAAGAACAATAATATCAAACTGATTTGTTTCTAAGCTGCCTGTGCGGCAGTGAACGCGTTGGCGTTGGCGCTGGCTCTGTTATCAGATTTCTAAGCTGCCTGTGCGGCAGTGAACGGCATTATTCGCCCGCCGTTACTTGTTGGTGATTTCTAAGCTGCCTGTGCGGCAGTGAACTTAAAGACTCTTCGATTTCCTTTTCGGTTGCTTTTCTAAGCTGCCTGTGCGGCAGTGAACGATAGCACCACCAACTGGTGAAATCGGAACGTTTTCTAAGCTGCCTGTGCGGCAGTGAACATACAGCAAGTTTAACGCTGGTAGTCGTGATCTTTTCTAAGCTGCCTGTGCGGCAGTGAACGGTTACGCTCATTCGCCCATCCGACCACTAACTTTCTAAGCTGCCTGTGCGGCAGTGAACATGATATTTATGCTCTATTAAATGCACAAGCATTTCTAAGCTGCCTGTGCGGCAGTGAACTATATAGTGAAGCAATACAAAGCGCCCAAAGTTTTCTAAGCTGCCTGTGCGGCAGTGAACAAGCCGCGAACAGTTAAAGTGCAGCCGACAAATTTCTAAGCTGCCTGTGCGGCAGTGAACAACAATTCGGTAGAGCTTTACGGTTGCTTGAATTTCTAAGCTGCCTGTGCGGCAGTGAACTTCAGTCGGTACTTCAACCGCAGGGTTGTTACTTTCTAAGCTGCCTGTGCGGCAGTGAACTATTTATTGTAGCTCTACTCTCACCACCAGCATTTCTAAGCTGCCTGTGCGGCAGTGAACAGCCTGTTAAGTAAGCACGCTAATAAGTGGGATTTCTAAGCTGCCTGTGCGGCAGTGAACTCGTAAGCTAACGCGGCGTAACTACACAATAATTTCTAAGCTGCCTGTGCGGCAGTGAACCAAACGCAGCGATTTCATTCTCGTCTGCGCTTTTTCTAAGCTGCCTGTGCGGCAGTGAACTGCGGACATGAATAGCTTGATGGTTGACGTGTTTTCTAAGCTGCCTGTGCGGCAGTGAACAGCCGGCGCTCTTTGGGCTTGTATTGCCCGCTTTTCTAAGCTGCCTGTGCGGCAGTGAACAATCAAGCAACAGTCAATGATACGAGCTATAATTTCTAAGCTGCCTGTGCGGCAGTGAACGATAAACCGATTGAAGATAAAGAAACCAAATATTTCTAAGCTGCCTGTGCGGCAGTGAACAAAATTAAAGCGAACATACAGCGTAATAATGCTTTCTAAGCTGCCTGTGCGGCAGTGAACTCGACCTCGATATGGTTTACCCTGATATGTTCTTTCTAAGCTGCCTGTGCGGCAGTGAACAAAGACGCTACGAATAATCATCCTACGCAAATTTTCTAAGCTGCCTGTGCGGCAGTGAACATAACGATACATATCGTGAACAAGTTGAATCGTTTCTAAGCTGCCTGTGCGGCAGTGAACCTGTACATCGTAAAGCCGAACCGACCATTGTATTTCTAAGCTGCCTGTGCGGCAGTGAACCATACGACGCAAGCGGGTTTTTACACGTCACCTTTCTAAGCTGCCTGTGCGGCAGTGAACTCGTACTTCTCACCGTCGTTATTATCGTCGATTTTCTAAGCTGCCTGTGCGGCAGTGAACCGAAAGCGCCCCAACCACGCCCACCACATTCATTTCTAAGCTGCCTGTGCGGCAGTGAACAGTATGATATGGGGTATAACCATGAGAATACATTTCTAAGCTGCCTGTGCGGCAGTGAACTCTCTAACGGTGATCCTATAAATACCTTTGAATTTCTAAGCTGCCTGTGCGGCAGTGAACAGCTATAACGATATATAGCGAGACTCTACGACTTTCTAAGCTGCCTGTGCGGCAGTGAACTCTTGGCTTGTCGTTTGACTGGACCAGTTAGCTTTCTAAGCTGCCTGTGCGGCAGTGAACTGCACGCCATGGGATAGGGTTAGCCATTGCAATTTCTAAGCTGCCTGTGCGGCAGTGAACTGATAACAGTTAACGTGAACAACTTGCCGTACTTTCTAAGCTGCCTGTGCGGCAGTGAACTCGTTGTGATGACTTCACAGCAAAGGCAGTTATTTCTAAGCTGCCTGTGCGGCAGTGAACTGCGAAAGTGAGCGTACGTAAAAGTATATCGTTTTCTAAGCTGCCTGTGCGGCAGTGAACCCGCTGATTAAATCGCTTGAGACGCAATATACTTTCTAAGCTGCCTGTGCGGCAGTGAACCGTCAGACTTCGCAGCGTCACGCGATGCACTCTTTCTAAGCTGCCTGTGCGGCAGTGAACGCAATACAGTTGGCGGCTTTTCAGTCTCTAACTTTCTAAGCTGCCTGTGCGGCAGTGAACAAAGTCTAAATGATGCGTAGGGGGGAAGTCTTTTTCTAAGCTGCCTGTGCGGCAGTGAACTGGGAGGGCGAAAACAGCGGGCGCAGCGTGTATTTCTAAGCTGCCTGTGCGGCAGTGAACTGATGCTGGTAGTTTTGATAGATGCGCTTGCGTTTCTAAGCTGCCTGTGCGGCAGTGAACGCTACAATAACGACCATCGAAGGTAGGTTGCATTTCTAAGCTGCCTGTGCGGCAGTGAACTCTTTCGCTATTGGCGTGATAACCAACTATAATTTCTAAGCTGCCTGTGCGGCAGTGAACTAAGTTCGCTAACCTTAAAGCGCAGTCCTGGTTTTCTAAGCTGCCTGTGCGGCAGTGAACGCTTTTAACTTTAATCATATCATCATTTTCAATTTCTAAGCTGCCTGTGCGGCAGTGAACCAGCACCCACACATAAATCTTCTTCAATATGTTTTCTAAGCTGCCTGTGCGGCAGTGAACGCTGCGTATTTACGGGAGCTTCACCTACAACGTTTCTAAGCTGCCTGTGCGGCAGTGAACACTCCCCTTCCTCCTCTATCGTACCTTCAATATTTCTAAGCTGCCTGTGCGGCAGTGAACATGAAGTCTAACATTCAAATGGCGTTACTTGATTTTCTAAGCTGCCTGTGCGGCAGTGAACCTGATAAGGGTGAATTAACATTTGATAGAATATTTCTAAGCTGCCTGTGCGGCAGTGAACTCTGAAACTATAAGTTCCTCGTGCTGCGTCACTTTCTAAGCTGCCTGTGCGGCAGTGAACACGTTGTGGGTTATACTCACGCTGGTTTATCATTTCTAAGCTGCCTGTGCGGCAGTGAACATACCAATGACAGATTGCACCGACGCGCTTGATTTCTAAGCTGCCTGTGCGGCAGTGAACAAACCGTTCAGACGCGTTTACGTTTGTTCCTTTTTCTAAGCTGCCTGTGCGGCAGTGAACTTACTATGACTGTGAGATTATTAGACGCTAACTTTCTAAGCTGCCTGTGCGGCAGTGAACTATAGAACAACTGCTCGCCCATACTTTCAGTATTTCTAAGCTGCCTGTGCGGCAGTGAACTGCAAAGGCGATTGATGCAGCTAAGGTTGAATTTTCTAAGCTGCCTGTGCGGCAGTGAACATCCACCGCTTGACGGATGCATGTACTGGGACTTTCTAAGCTGCCTGTGCGGCAGTGAACATTTTGAGCGGTGTACCAAGTGTGATTATTTCTTTCTAAGCTGCCTGTGCGGCAGTGAACATACCGCAGAGGTTGACGAGGGTGAGTGGTCATTTCTAAGCTGCCTGTGCGGCAGTGAACACTCATCTGAAACCTCTTGCTGCTTGCTTGGTTTTCTAAGCTGCCTGTGCGGCAGTGAACAGCTTTTACTTTGTAATCGACTTAGCAAGCAATTTCTAAGCTGCCTGTGCGGCAGTGAACACTTCGTGGATATACCTGACACAGTAGCTCAATTTCTAAGCTGCCTGTGCGGCAGTGAACATTAAGCGGTGGGGCGGCTAACGCTCACCCTGTTTCTAAGCTGCCTGTGCGGCAGTGAACGGTGTTGCTAATGACTAGTGAGCAAGTTGACATTTCTAAGCTGCCTGTGCGGCAGTGAACGCGTCAAGTGCAGCTACATGGGTGGGTTGTACTTTCTAAGCTGCCTGTGCGGCAGTGAACGTAACAACACAGCTAACACAGCTTTCAAACGTTTTCTAAGCTGCCTGTGCGGCAGTGAACAGCTGCGAGGGCGTCAAACTCTTGACTTCTTCTTTCTAAGCTGCCTGTGCGGCAGTGAACAAGCTATACTCGGTAAAGCTGGCACGTTATCATTTCTAAGCTGCCTGTGCGGCAGTGAACTTATTCTAATGAGTTTAACGATACCATTAAGCTTTCTAAGCTGCCTGTGCGGCAGTGAACTAGCTGAGATTCAATTCTTGTTTAATGACAGTTTTCTAAGCTGCCTGTGCGGCAGTGAACAACTTACCGTGGGACAAACGTATTCACAGCAATTTCTAAGCTGCCTGTGCGGCAGTGAACTATCGGTGGTCGATTCCGTGTCGAAGCTGAACTTTCTAAGCTGCCTGTGCGGCAGTGAACATGACCGTAAAGGTGCGACTGAAATCGGTAGCTTTCTAAGCTGCCTGTGCGGCAGTGAACTAATTCCACGCCCGCAAGGTGTTGAATATCTTTTTCTAAGCTGCCTGTGCGGCAGTGAACATCAGACTGAGAACGTTTCATTCAATGTTGATTTTCTAAGCTGCCTGTGCGGCAGTGAACGATAATTGCCCACACTGTGGCAACCCCGAATGTTTCTAAGCTGCCTGTGCGGCAGTGAACTATCTAATAACCCCAATGGTTTCTCAGGTAGTTTTCTAAGCTGCCTGTGCGGCAGTGAACCACGTTTCGGGTCAATCGGCGCTTCTTGAACATTTCTAAGCTGCCTGTGCGGCAGTGAACCTACAGGTCAAGGTGATTTTTCAGGCGTTGAATTTCTAAGCTGCCTGTGCGGCAGTGAACTTTCATACTTACTCTCTGTTTCGTTTCGATGATTTCTAAGCTGCCTGTGCGGCAGTGAACAATAGAATATCACGCAAAAAACAAGTTACAACAATTGATTAAAGCAAAATATGAACTTTTACCTTGTTTTTATAGCTTACTGTAACTTGCTGTTTTAGCTTCTAATTTTTAAAGAGCAAAAATAAAGGTTAAAACTGGGGAATACTAACCAGCTTTTCTTTCATGTTATGGTTTGTGCTTAAACCATAACAATTAAATGTACCAACTTGTTGTTCCGTAACTTCTACTTTTTTAATGAACAATGGGAATTTCCTACTTGCATTCAAGTCTCGCTGTCTCGTTTCTTGGCTTTCTAGCCAAATAAAAGGTAATTTGTTATTAGCTTTAGGTTTGCTTTTTTCAAGCTCTGCTAGGCAAGCATTAAGCGGTTGCCCTGACTTTTCAGCCCAACGCTGTGCTTTACTGAGCATATCTTTTTCTATTCGCGCCTCACCTTTTACTTGCATCCGAATAAAAGCTGCATAAGTCACGTTTTCTGGCACTGGCTTTATTGATTTGATATGCACGTAATCTTCTAAACGGTTGAGCCATTTTGCAATATTTAGCTTAGCTAACTGTGTCTCATCGTTGGCAATTAACCGTAATTGATTTCCAAGCGGAAAAGCTTGCTCGCCACTTGCTTTAGTATTATAGCGAGGAAAACTCACTGCAATAGACGATTCATTCTTACCTACTTTGCTATCAACCAAGGCAATATGCACTTGTTGATAAACCTTTTGCCAAATAAAACCAAGGGTTATATCAGCTTCAGGCAATAAGGTTATATCGAGATAGTGTTTCATTTTCTCTCCCTTTCTTTATCAACTAAAGACTACTTATCACTTTCGCCAAATACACCACCACGTACTAAAATAGCCATCACGTAATGTTCATCTTCAATACGATCTAACTCTGTTCCGCGCGCCCATTTATCAAAAAAAGTATAAAAATCCTGTTTATCTTTTGGTGTTCTGTACGCTTTACCTAGATTAGTTACTGCGCCATAAGGTTCTATTGCAATTGGACCTGCTGTTTTTTCTTCATCGTCAAACTCTGGGTACCAAGTGTCGATACTGCGAAGTGCGTTACCTAATTTTTGCGAATGCATAGCGGCAATATCTTTGACTGAATAGAGTATTTTACTTTTTTTACCTTTGCCTTTATCCAATACTAATTCTTCACTTGGATACACTTCTTGGGCTTTACCCACTTGCACAAAGCAGTTTATTTCTAACATTAAAAAATCATCGCTGCTTGATAAAGCCAATGCTATACGCTCGCCTAACTCAATGATTTTTTTATCATCATTATTAAAGTGGCGTGTACTAAATTGTGTCGCGTCAAACACCCATGACTGCTTACTGTTTTTATTTAATGCGTTTACTTGTACTTCAATATTTTCAGCACCAACACGGTTACGCCATAAAAATCGGGCATTCGCTAAGTTAAGTGCATAGCGTTTGCCTAATTCTTTAAAGCCTTCTTTTTCAACATAAGTTGATACCGCTTTACTGTAGCTTTCTTTAAATAATGCGTTGTTACAGGCAGAAGGAGTTTGTACGCCACCTAATACTTTTAAAGTAAAGTGTAGTTTTAATGTGTCTTGTTCTGGGTCAAGTGCGCAACTATCAACCGTTTGTAAATTAGCTTTTTCTACTTCTGCATTGAGTTTTACAGGGTCGCTTTTAATTGCCGCTTTCAAACGATTTGAAATAGTACCGCGTACTGATTTTTCAATAAGTTGTAATGGTGTTTGAATACTTTTGTTATTACGGTCTTCCCATTGCGTGCCATACATGTAACCGTCTGACGGTACTAATTTCTTTTCAAATGCTAATACTGATGCTGTGTCTTGATTTTTAGCCATGATAATTTCCTTTTTAATAAATTAAGTTATTCGTAATAAGAGTTTTCAATTTCTTCTTCTGTTTGAATAGTTTTTTGTGTTTGACTACAAAGATATAAGTTATTTGTTTGGTCTGTTTGATAACGCCACAACATTTCATCGATTGATTTAATACGGTGTGGCATTTTAAATTCACCTAACGTCACAACACTTTCTGCAAAACGATGAGAGGTATTTGGGTCTCGTTGATTTTTAGCTTCACCTAAGTCAGTTAAACCATGAAAACCTGTCGCTATAGGGACTATCCAACCTTTACTTTTCCGTTTGCTTGTCCAAGTTATTTTTTCAGCATCTTCGACAAGTGCTTTTTCATATTGATGATGAATCGCAAGGTGATCTATAAGTGCGTCCATAGCATCTTGCCCTGCTTCCATAGCTTCAACCATTAAATCTCGACGTTCAATGATGGCGTAACCTGGCATGAGTTTTCGTGTTAATGCAGTAAGATCTGCTGTATTACCATTTTCTATTTTAAAAAATTGAGGCTCTTTAAACGTTAAAATGTCGCCACCAGCTATTTTCATCCTGCTGTTAAGTAGATGAGTAATATTGTCTTGTAGGTTTTGTTCGTCGTCCTTTTCAATGCCTATATATTCAATCACTAATGAAACATCTAAATGGCAACGTGCTTCTTCTATAAATGCACTTCTTGATCCTGTTTTGTCTAACGGGTTGCCAGTACCAATAATTGAATGAACAAAGTCATCAATACCTTTATGGGTTTGTAAGTCACATTGATGGCTAATTACCGCAACGCTATCAAACTTAATATTGTTATAACCTTTAGCATTTAATTTTCGTTGTAATGCGTGTACCGCGCCAAGCCATGCGGTCATCGCCGGAAAACCAATAGTAAAAGGACTTGAAAGGGCATTCGCGTTATGTACTTGTATATGGGGTAATAAAAGTAATCGTTTTATATTGCTCATTTGAAAAAACCCCTATTACGGTCAATAATGTCAGCAAAGAACAAACGCTCAGCTTCACCTAATTTAATCGCTTGTTTATCTAGTACTTTTTCATAACTACTTGTTAACCATGCAGATATTTCAGTCACTAGTAAGTCTAACCATTGTTCTGAGTTTTCTCTTTCCTTGATATTATTAGCAATTAACCAAGTACGTTGGATACGCGATAGTGAAGAGGTGTCCTCGTGGAATTGAGTTTGTGAAACCGCACGAACCGCCCACATTTTCTCAATAAGTAAGTCGATTATGTTTTGTAGATAACCGTCCCGCGCATCACGAATATTTATATTGTTATAATCTGCCTGAAACAGTTTATGTAATGCTTTAAAGTGATCGGCATATTCGTATTTTTTAAATGATTCGACAAAAAAATTACTTTTCGGGAAGTGAATATTTCGTTTTTCGATACTTGGTGGCAATGATGATAAAAGATGTGCTTTACCGCCATTTTGATTATTTAGCACGCTGATATTTTGTGGTTTTGTACCACCATAACCTATGGTTGTTAAACCATAAATTTCGCTATAGCCTTGTTCACTAAATTCATTTTTTCGCTTTTTATCGCGTAGTTCTTTTACTTCATCTGAAAATCGTAATTTATCGAGTCGTGAACGTAATTGATAAACCATCCCTGAGTTCGTTAACAGCGATAGTTGGTGATAATCATCATCAACAGGAAAGTAAACCTGTTTTATTTTAGAGCTCGTAATACTTTCAGTTGCCCCTTCAATCATAGTTAAAAAACCAGCTCTCAACTCTTGGTAATTAGTAGATTTAATAGTTAATAATGTTTGAGCTAATTCTGTTTCGTCTTGAATGTGAGTCAGTAAATTACAACCATCTTGCATATTCAATGTTAAGAATTTATATACGTCTAATGCAGCTGCATTACCTAATGCATCAGTAGCAACTGCCACATTACCCGTTTTTAAATAACCATCTTCAATTCTTTCAATTTCAGCTAAAACAGATGAAACATAACCATTTTTATTTTTTCTTGCACTAGGATGGCTAAAGGTACAAGGATGAGTAGACATAGATATTTGCCCTGCCCTTTTAGCAGCACTAGGTAACCACTCATTTAACGAAAACTGTTGTTCACACAATAGCTCTAGTTCTTTTATTTCATATTCTTCCATTGATGCTTTTACATTCTTTTTTAACCAAGCTTCTTTGCGCTCGATAAAATAATTTTGTATTGCTGGATCTAACATTACTGACCTCCTTTCTTATTCATTTTAACCAGTCCAAACTGGTCGTTATATTCGTATTGTGCGTTTTCACGCTCTACCATATTAATTTCACCATAGCGAAGCGACACACGTTTAAGGCTTGTTAACCACGGTTCGCTTAAATACAGTGTTAACAGCTGTTGATAATTTCGGTTTAACCATACGTTTTGTTGTTGCTTTTCTGTTATCGCCAAATGTTTAATATTGAGTATACTTTCTCGATTAATGGCTTGGTTATTCATATCGACTAACGCTTTACCTGCTTCATCTTTTTGGGTGAAATAACAACTGTCTTCAGTTTCGTTATAAAACAAGAATAAATTAATGCTCGGCTCACTTTTTCTAAAAGGGGTTAACACTTGTGGTAAAGCTGTTAAGTACCATGTTTCTGTTAAGTAACCTTGCATAGTGTTGGCACCAGATTCAGAAAAATTTGTCAATTGTGCTGCCGTTACTTTGTGTTCAATAAATGCTAATAACTGCTTATCTGTTTGGGTAGGTACTTTAATTCTAGGAATGGCATTTAGACTTTTGCTAATCCATGATTCATTCACTAATTTATTAATATCATGATTATGTAATGTTTTATCCCAGCCATCTTCGTAACCAGGTCTAATAAAATACTTTTCACCTTGTTTGTCATCACCTTTAAAAGCTTTGAGGTTATATTGCATGATTCCAATATTAGCGAGTTCAGTAGCTTGCGCTCTATGCCTGCGTACGCGTCCTGCCAATTGCACAATTGATCGGTAAGAAGACGGTTCAATAATCGCCCAGTCAAAATCATGATCACGCCCTACTTCTTCCACCGGTGTGGCAACTAAAATAAAAATGACATTTTTTACTGCGCTACTCTTTTTGCTGCATAAGTCTAAATGCTGTCGAATAATTGAATTTGAAAAGGCTTGTTGTGGCTCTCCTGCTTTTTCCTTTCTTTTTAATACGGCATCAAGATGCTTTTCTTGTTCGTGACGTAAGAGTAATACTTGTTGACTGTGATAAGCCATCACCTTTACTTGGGTATCAGTTGGGTAATCTGCTTGTAATAAATATTTAGTCAATTCAACACAAGGAGAAATATTTGCAACACGTACCACGCCAAATGACACATTTATACCTGTGTTAGCGTCAATACTATGATGTTGTTGATGCTTAGCTAAAGTGGCTAGCTTTACTGTTGAAAAATAATGAAATTGTTTACTTTGTTCGATGTCATATTCTTTGGTTAAGACTTCCCCTAATATTAGTGGGCAAGGCACTATGTTAGCTTTACGCTTCGCGATTTGTTTATTCAAGCTATGAACACGTTTATCAATAAAATTACCGTGATTAGCTTGATATTGTTCAAGCGCACTATCGCTTTGCTTTACATTCACGCTATGAGTATGTGTGGTAAATTCATCTATCCATGCACACCCTATTTCAGCTTTGGCTTCATCTCGGCTATTAGTAAAAATTTGCCAGCCTTTTTTGTAAGCATTGAAATAACCTAACGCTAAATCAGGTGGAATAGTTGCTGATGAAATCATCACTTTTCTACCTAACATGCCTGCTAAATGAATAAGACGACCAATAGCAATAAGATCATCACCGGTAAAATCATCTATTTCATCAATAACTAAGTCCGATGACATTAAACGCAAACTTGGCAATATATAACGCCCACCTCGTTTGGTTTCAGTTGCTGCCATCATGTGATCGATAGTACACGCGAGTACAGGAGCATATAGAAATTGTCTATCTTTAGTGCAGGTTAGTACTGTGCTTAATCCTTCTTCGGGGATTTCACAATCATAATCAATAAACTCATCTAGTAAGGCTTCTCTAGATTCAGAACCTAACACTTCATCTGATATTTCATCTTGTTTAATTTCGCGCTGGTTATGTAATTCAGCAACAGCTCTTGAGCCAATTAGTACCGCTAAATCAGATTTAGTTAGCCCTATTCTATCGCGGTATTCATCGCCAGTTTGTAAGGTTAATGTGCGTAAACCAAGAGCTAGAATATAACGTAAGCTTTTACCGTCAACCGACAAAGCACGCATTACTTTGGCGTTAGCAAAGGTTTTACCACAGCCTGTGCTTGCCATGTTTACCGCAAAAAATCCTGATACTTTTTTATCTTGCTGTGTTTTCCATTCATTAATTTTTGTAACGGCTTTATCTTGCCATTTATATTGAGGATCGGTACTTACTTTTCTTAATACTTGAATGTCAGTTGCTGCTGGCGGCTCTTGTTCAAATGCTGGTAATAAATGAGCTGTGTTTAATGCATTTTTTGCCACACCTACTAAATGCTCGTCGAGCTTTTGTTTTAGCTCACTTGTATCTCTATCGGTATTAGCAAATAGCCCTGTGTTATCTTGCCAATTTTTAGCGGCGCCTTGTGATGAATAAAAATGATCGCCTAGCATTAAACACAAACGCGCATGATGGAGCACCAATCGATAACTACCATCTTGTATTGCAGACTCAAGTAAAGGTAGATCATTTTTTAGACTTGTTGCCCAACGTTTTATTTGCCTACACCACTCTTTAGATTCTGATAACAGACCATTGGGGAACGCAAAACATTGTTTAACGCGTTCATTATATTCGGCTTCGTCTTGTTTGTTTTCATAACCCCACTCTTGGGTAATACGCTCTAATAATACATCAATATTTTCCGACGACACTCCTAGCCACTCATTTCTAGTTTCTTTTATGCTATGAGAGAAATTAGGTAACCTGTGGTGTGAAACAATTAACCATGCGAGTAATTTTGCGGCATTCGGTAATTTACTAAGTGGCTTTAAGTTTTCTTTTTTAACTGCTTTTTTTAATTGGCTCTCATTAGCGCCAGCTGTAATAAGTTCATTTAGCCAAGCTTCATCAGCTTTATTACTCACTAAAGCATTGAGTAATAAAACAGAAATCCATTCGTGCCGTAATGGATCTCCCTTAAATTTATTTTTACTGTTAGGTTTCAATTTTTCTTGAAATAGTTGTGATGCTTTGCCCCAGTCATGTAGTAATGCTGAAAGACCTGCTAGTGATTTAATTAAGGGCAAATACTTCCAGTCATTTTCTATCTCGCTATTTAATAAGTTTTTCTTAGTACTATTAACTGCCACGATACCTTCGCTATTAAATTTACTTTTATTTCCTATCACCCAGATAAATTGACTACGGCTGCGTGAACGTATCCAATGGCAGCTTACTGCGGTACTTTTACTTGCTGTTTGTCGCAGCATTTTTTTAACTGTGAGCAAGCCATCTTCGGTGATTAGGGTTTGCCACGTATTATCGCCAATTCTGTTGGCAAAAGCGTCGAGTACACGTCGTGTTTTTTTTAGCGCATTTTTTTCACACTGCGATACAAACGTGACCATCATAAATTGTGTTCCTCTATGTGGTTTTGTGAGTAATTTTGCAGTGCAATTGTTTTGACGGTATCAAACATAAAGTCGAGGGATTTATGATCTGTAAAGGCTTGCAATACTTGCTGGCGAAACTCTTGCTCTGTGGCATTTTCTTTGGCACATATAAATGCCCAAGGAAGTACGATGGCATCTTTTATTAAATCGGCTACATCAAACACTAAGGCACCACGTCTGGTTTTTCCATGCATTACGGCAAAACCATGAGGAATACCTAACACCCACAAACAGCTTGCAGCTAAGCCATAGGCAAGGTAGTTACCATGATTTAAAAAGTCGTTGGCTTTATCAGTGCTTTGGTGCTGGCGTTTAAATGCTGCTGCGTTGGTATTATTTGCAGCGTATTTATAAAGTACTTTGGTTAATTGCGCTTCAGTAAGAAGTAACTCCGATTGTTTAGTTGCTGCACTAGTACGCGCTTCAAACGTATTTAATGCTTTTTGCATTTGTTCACTATTAAAGTCAAATCCTTCGTTTTTTAAATCGCGATCTTTGTTCCATACTTTTTGTAAGTAACTAATACGGGCTTGCTGCATTGTTTTTGCAGCTAGTAAACGCTTTTCGTCTTCAAACCAAAACTGTAGCCAACCATGTAAGTATTCAGTTGGTCTATATTCGCTTTGTGGTGTAAACCACTCGACCTCGCAGGCCATATATAAAGGAGTACCTCCTCCACCAGCAAAACCAACAAGCACACCTGCTTGTGATAACATTCGCATTGCGGCTTGCGTTATTGATGTGCCATTTCCCAGTAATAATACGGTGGTATTGGCAATAGGTACGTTAAAGTATTGGTTTTCATTTTTAGCTTCAGTTAGGTACAAAACACGCCCGTCTTTTTGCATAACGCGGCAATATTCTAGGTAATACATATTGGCGCGTTTTGAATGCAAAATTGTTTTTAAGTCACTTGGGCTAAAATCGTCCATTACTTTCATCCTTTATTATCGTTCCTTTAAATTACTGGCTGTTTAGCCTTTGAGCAACACTGTATATTTATCACCTGTCGTAATTTTAGGCATATTTTTAATCTTCTACTTACTTTACTTGTTAAATACTACGGCATATAAGGCTGTAAACCCGATAAGCAATCGGGACTGAGTATAATTTGTTGCGCTTCGGGGTTTGCTTGGTAGCTATCTACACGTAGTTGTTTTAATAGGTAAAGTAATAAAGCTGCGCGGACTTTTATGTTACGTTTGTAATTACCATTTGATTGTTGATTCATTTGGTGATCGAGCGCTATTATTCTTGCTCTATTGGCGGTTAATCGTGGATCTGGCTCTATGCCAACTGTAAGTTGGGTTTGCCATAATGTGTCGTGTTGTTGGTCATACTCTGCTGGACCTTCTATTTCACATTCGCCATTAAAACGAGTAAGAACAAAATCTCTGAAATCTCGATTTTTTTCACAATAGGCGCGTACATGCCAGCGAGTACCATCAAAAACTAAATTATGCGGACTGATGATACGTGATTCGAACTCTGGGCTCGATACAGAGGCATAACCTACATCTATTCGTTGCTTATGTTTTAGTGCGTGTAATATACCACTCACCCTTTGAGGATTTACTGGTATTAGGGGGGATTGCATTGCAGTAAAGTGATTATAATATTCGCTTTGAATACCTTGCTGGGTAATGTGTAAATAGGTACCAAGATCTTGTGCACCATACTTTGGTATAAAGTGTTTTGTAGCCTGATATCCCTTTTTTGAGTTGTTGTAAACCAAAAAATCTGGATACAATTTTAGGTAATCTTGTATGTGTTTAGATGCACTTGAACGGCTTATATTAAAATGCTGTTGTATGTGTTTTGTAGTTAAGCGATTTTCCCAAAATACAATAAGTTCTATAAAATGAAAACGCTTTACGAGATCGCAATTTAAGTGTGTTATCACGCTGTTCCTTAGCTAATTTGATTCCTTTTCACAAAGTACCAAATTAGCTAAAAATAACAACGATAATTTACCAAAACTTAATTGCAAATAGTGTATATAAATTAAAAATCTCATTCGCAGACTATATCTATTTAAAAATAAAAAAAGCAAGCCTGGTGGCTTGCTTTTGATCGTCTCTAAAGACAACACACTTTATAATCTAAATTTAATAACTGCTTTTAAAATCTATAACTAGCACCAAACGTTATACGGCGGTCTGTAAGACCTTGGAAGCACAGCAAAGCACCTTCGTTTACACAAGATTGGCTAACTTCTGATTCAGTTAAGTTAACGGCTTCTATGCCTATGTTTAGTTGATCATTCACATCGTAACTTATGCTGGCATTGAGTTGTCCTCTGTCCTCTTGAACAACAGGAAAACCCCATGGGAAGCTTGATGTACTGCCAAAGTCGGTTGAACGATACCCTTCACGCCATGTATAACGAGCGCGAGCAGACAAACCGTATTTTTCATAGTAGAAAGTAACGTTATATGCATTTTCAGACAGGTCGATTAGTGACTGTTTAGCACTTATATCTGCATCAGGATTTCCGGTTGTTAATGCAAAAACAGCATTAGCACGGCTTGTTGCAGTATCAAACGATTCTCCACCAGAGAACTCTTGGTAAGTATAGTTTGCAACGATACCAAAACCAGATGCCCACCCTAGCTCTTTTTCAAAGCTTGATAAGTCATATTGAGCTGCAAGCTCTAAACCCTGCTGTGTTGTTTCACCTGAGTCATTAATAGTTGTTTGTGTTGGTACACAAAGCCCTACTCCGGCGTCAGGACCAAATACATTTATATCTGCAATTGGGTTAAATATGCCGCCGCCTTCACACTCTGGACCACTTGTGTCGCGAAATCCTGTGCTTGGATCTTCAAACGGGTCAACTTGTTGAGTAACGTGTAAGTCGCTACGGGTTTTATGAAAATACCCTACACTTAACAAAGCAGCAGGTGCAAAATACCAATCAGTTGAAACATCAAAAGACGTTACTTCTTCTGGTACTAATCCAGAATTACCGATTGATACTGCGCTATTAGGGCTTGTGCCAAAGGTAACTGATGTTGATAAATCATCAAAATCAGGGCGTCTTATATCTTTTGACCAACCCAATCTAACAATCACATCTTCGCTTACGTTTGCAGATATATTGATTCGTGGCAGTAAGAAGTCGTAATCACCTTTAGAGGTTACTTGAGTTACTAGCTCATTACCGCTGCCATCTTGAGTAACTGAGTTACCTACCGATGTTACGTCTGTTTCTAAATAACGCAGACCAAAGTTACCTCGGAATATGCCGTACTCAAAGTTGGCTTGTGCGTATAAGGCGTGAGTTTCTTCTTCAATATCAAAAAAGGCATTCACAAGAGACGTTGGAGAGCTAATTGGACCGCGATCAGAACCTGTTATTGCATTATTTGCTTCAATTGCTTGATTAAGTGCCGCTAAAACACCTTCAGGGTCAGAAGAAGCAAGTTCAGGATTTATAAGCAAGAAATCACGAATATAAAGCTCTCGTCCATCTGCATCATTAAAGTTATCAGGACCCGCTGTTAATATATCAGCAAATAAATCGCCAGTCGGGCTATCAGCCAAATTCCTTAAACCAACGTTTGAGCGAACCTGATCAGATACACTACTGGTTTTACTGTAACGGTAGCCAAAATCGACTGACGTTATTACGTCATCTAAGTAATAAGTAAAGTCTGTGCGAAATGCATCTTCTGTATTTTCAGATTCATCTTGCCCTTGGTTTACATCACGTAAAACAACATTTGCTGGGTCGAGTAGCTGAGCCATAGTGGGTGCATTTGCTTCACCGGTTGCAATGCCAAATGTAAGTGCATTACCCGTTAAGTCATATTCAAATGGAGTGCCATTTTCGTTTGATGAATTAGTTGCAACATTTGGGTTTATAAAGTTAAGTGTTGTATTAAAACTTGGCGTAGATGAGTCTGCACGAGATGTTGAAGCTTCAACACTTGCAAATAATCTATCGCCTTGCCATTCACCACCAATTCTAAATATTTTACTCTCAGTGATACGTGAATTTGTATCACTAGAAAAACGTAAGTTAGGATCGCCACCACCGTCTTCTACTGGAATAACGCCTCTTACTGCCGCTTGTATGCTTCCTAAGTTTTGACCATCAAGAGAGCCAAAGTTAACTGTTTCAAATTCACTTGGTATCGATACATCTCTGAGATCACTTAAACCAGATGCTTGTACTCTTGAGCTTTCTTGGCGTCGTTCTTGGTCATTAACAACAGCATCAAAATAAAATTTCATATTATCGTTTGGCGCATATTCAAACGTACCAGCAAAGTTTTTCGTCTCGTATTCGTAATTATCGTAATCTTGAATTAAAAATTGAACCGGTAAAAAGTCGAATGATTGTGCGCTTGCAGCTCCGCTATCAGCTGCCACTGAATTATCTCTGTCAGCGCGAGGACGAAATGCGGTTACATCTTGCTCACTGTAACTACCACTAAATACAACACCAAACTTACCACCAGAATCAAGTTCCCAGTTATCACCCCAAGCGCCAGAAACTCGAGGGGTAACACCATCGGTTGATAAGCTGCTATCTTCACCTTGGACTCTTATTGAGCCTAGTGTTTCATTTAATTGTAGTGGGCGGATTGTTTTAAGATTTATTGTTGCGCCTACTGAGCCTTCAATTGTTTTAGCTTCTGGTGACTTAATGACTTCAACGCCAGAAATAATAGCGGCTGAAACATCTTCAAAGCTAATACCGCTTCGACCAGAACCCGAACCAACTGTTGATACACCGTTTACTTCTGTGCGGTTTGCATTGGTACCACGAATTTGAACACCTGTACCAACCCCAGCTTCGCGGGTGATTTGAATACCCGTGACATTTTCTAGTACTTCGGCAAGATTTTGATCGGGTAACTTACCAATATCTACCGCTTCAATAATTTCAACGAGACTGTCTGCCGAGCGCTTTTGTGCAAGCGCATTTGTCAGTGATTGTCGAATCCCTGAGACTTCAATAATTTCAAGATCGTCTGCCACTTTTTTTTGTGTTTCTTGAGCTTGTGTAGACAAAGACATACTAAGTGCTGTTGCCGATAAAACGGCCAGTGTGATTTTAGATAACTTGTGACTCATAGTTTTTTTCCTGTGTGTGTGAAATGCTATGTAACCAGCTACTTTATTATTTTTATTAAATCCCTTTAATTATTACAAAACCTTAACTTTATATTTACACTCTACCTTTAAAAGGTCAACCTTTTGGTAATCTATTTAGGTGAAATATTATGCAATATGTTATTACCAAAATAATTAAAACTCGTCGTTCTAATTAATAAACATTAACTTTATTCTTTAATTCGTTGTTATATAAATACTTTAAATTAAAGCTCAGGAAGAAGTTACAAAGACGACAACCAAACACGTTTATTATTTTTAAACTAAAATAATTTTAATTGTATTGAATAAAATTCAAACAGCGCAATAAAAGCCATATAATTGGTTAACCAATTGGTATTTATTCGCTAAAAAATAAAAATAGAGTGCTATTTATTTTAAAACTGGATTTATTACGTGGCTAAAGAAGACGTTCAATTTATATGGCATTAATGAAGTTGTTTTGCTGTTAATTAGAATTAACTGAGGGATAAAAATGAGAGGATTTAAGATCACAAAAAGACGGTAAACCGTCTTTTTGTGATTTGCTTTAATAATTTTAAATATTATTAAAGTTTATAGCTTAAGCCTAGGAATAAGCGAGGGCCGTAGTCATTCACTTCGCCTAGGTTACCTTCAACAAAGAAATCTTGTGATTTAGGTGCGCTAAACAAGTTAATTGCTTCGGCTTTAATTCTGAAGTGCTCATCAATTTTATATGATGCACGCATTTCCCATACACCTACTGCATCAACATAACGTAAACGAGTACCATTGCTTGTGTAAGGTTGGAAATACTCACTACGGTATTTGTAAATAACCGCAGTATCAAATCCACCAATTTGGTAGTACAACTGGCTGCTAAACACATGCTTAGAAAAACCAGGAACTGCACCAGGCTCAATAATACCATCAGTTAACTGTGTAGTATTGCCGTCTAAATCAGTCTCAAACGTATCACCGTACAAGCTATCTTCAAACTCGAAATCAGTATCTGCAAAGTTATAACCAAACTTCATACCGATGCCATTATCCCAACGATAAGAAAATGAAGCCTCAAGACCAAAAATTTCACTTTCATCATCTGTAGTCACTGAGTTGGTAACAGGAAGAGAAACTGTTTCACCCCCAATCACGTAATTCTCAAGTACAGTTTGTTGCTGGAAGCCACCTTGGAACTGTTTATAATAAAGACTCATTGCGAAAATTGAATCATCATTTGGATACCACTCAAATGCAGCATCGTAGTTCCATGACATAAGTGGTTGTGTATCAGGGTTACCTGAACCGTCAACTGTTAATAGGTCAGAAAGAGAAAGTGCAACCGATTCATCATCAGTAACAAAGTCACGATCGAAACCTAAATCAGAAGGGTCGGCACGTGACATACCACGGTAAATACCCGCGCGAAGTAAAATGTCTTCACTATAATCTACAACTAAGTTAAAGCTAGGAAGGTACTTGGTATAACTACCTCCTCCTTTTACTTTTTCTAAAGAGTTGCCTTCAACAAGTTCAACAACGCCCGTAACTTCGTCTACATTAACGCTATAATTACTTCTAAAACCAATAGAAGTTACATCAGTATCAACAACTCGAAGACCAAAGTTACCGCGAATAAACTTGCCAAACATTTCTGTATCGTAACTAGCCATTAAGTAAGCTGAAGTAGTTTTTTCTGTTACATCGATAGTACCAGCATTTTCGTATTCAACTTCTGGATAAGCAAACTCACCATCAACATTAGAACCTGTAACAGCTTGTGAAAAACATACATTATCGTAAGTTGCCCAAGAAGAGCCTGTACCACTGCTTACAACATTACCATCGCTGTCGATGTTAGTAACAATGTCGCCATCCGAAACGCTTGAAAGAAAACCTGACTCAGGGAAGTCAATTTGACACCCTTCAAGTACATTAATCGCGTCAGTACCTGAATCTAATGTAAATTCATTTCTTGAACCATTACCTTGGGTACCACCAAACTGAATAAAGCTCAATTCAGACGTTCTTACACCACCTTCTATACTTGTAAATACATTGCCTTCCAATGCATAGTCGAAGTCTAAACGCGCAGATTTTATTACGTTTTCACGTACATTTTCACGGTCAAGGCGTGTTCTTAAGCTGTCTGTAAAGTTTGAAATATCAGTAACATCAAAATCTGTTAATGTGAAATGAGGTATCTCATCGCCCATATCCCATGAGAAGAAGTTACGATCTGCGGTTCTGCCGCGGTTCGAAATTTGTAACTCTTCACGTTCTGTTTTTGAGTACGCTAAATCAAGATCAACTGTTAATCGATCGGTAACATTGTGCTCAATGTTTAAACCATAACCTTGATAATTTTCTTCACGTGAGAATTGCTCACCTGCAGATTCAATTCGCTCTTCACCTTCCCAATGAAGGATCCCGCCAACATCATTAGTAACAAGTGTTGGACCTGTTACACCTGGTGTTGCACGTTTTTGTAAAAATATTAAGTCGTGACGCGCTTCTTTTTGTGTTCTATCTGAAATTTGGGTATCGAAGTTAATATCCCATGAGTCTGATGGCTGAAATTGTAATGCAAAAAACACAGCATCACGCTCATCAGATGTTTCATTTTGACGGTAGCTTCGGCTACTACCAGTCCACGCATAAGGAGTACCATCACTTACAGCTTCACCTGTTTCTGGATCAATTGCTGTATCGTAACCTTGATTGTTACTACCACTTACCTGATCTTCACAATCACCGGCACTACTACGGTAAAAGCCTTCATTAGTGTTATTAGGATCGTTTATACATGCCCATAATGATGAGCCTGATGGGCTGGAACTTCTGTATTCAGCTTCTGGTTGGCTTATATCTTGGCGTTGAACACCAAACGACACCCCTAAAGCTTGACCGTTATCGAATTCAAACTGGTCAACATAACTAAACGTACCACGGTAACCTGCATCGCTTTGTAGTGAATTCTCTACATTGCCTTCATCTGGGTTGTAGTTTAATTTAACTTCAGCTGAAACACGTTGTTTACCAAAATCTAATGGCGTAACTGTTTCAAGTGCAATAACACCTGCAACACCACCTTCAATCATTGAAGCATCTTGTGTTTTATAAATTGCTATTTTCTTTACAAGCTCAGACGGAAACTGTGAAAAGTTAACTGAGCGGTCACCACCACCATTGGTCGCTTCACGACCATTGATGTGAGTAGCACTTAAAAATGGTCCAAGACCACGAATAGTAATTTCTGTTGCGCCACCATTTTCACGGTGAGATGCAGCACCCGTAATTGATTCTAATGCTTCACCAATAGACAGTGCAGGCAAGTCGCCAATGTCTTCAGATGAAAGTCCGTCTACAACAGTAGTTGACTCTCGCTTTATAGCAATTTGGTCTTGAATCGTTCTACGTGTACCGGTAACACTGATTATTTCAACGTCCGGTTCGACTTCTGTCGTCTTATCTTGTGCTTCTTGAGCTTGTGCTGTAAATGCACAAGAACCAGCCATACTTGCTATAACAGCTGTTCTTACCCATTTTGCAGTTGGACTTAAAGCGAACTTTTCTGTTATAGAATTATTATTTTTTTCTGACTTCAACGACATTAGAATACTCCGTTGGTTGTTGTAGTGTAATTTTAATTGTGTGTCACTTGTTATACTTGTGTATACATGATGTGAAGGTCATGGTTAATATACTCAATTGCACCAGCTTGATCAACCAATTTGAGATTAAAATATTACCATAAGGTATACCAATTCTAATTCATCGGCATTACCAGTGGGTAACATAGGTTTAAGTAGAACGGTTATAAATAAAAATAGCCAATAAAAAAGCCCCTAAATAGGGGCTTATGTTAATAGAAGTTACTATAGTTATTTATTAATCCTGTGCATTCCATGTAGATCCAACGCCTACTTCTGAAGCTTGAATATAATGTAATCCTTTAGCTCCTGCTATTGATTGTGCTCCGCTAGAGTCTGTTTCTATAAGGCTGCTTACGCCTACAACAAACTCAGGTACTTCTTTACCATTACCTGCTGGATCTTGATCAATGGCACCGTCGGTATCAAATTTACCATTGCCATTGTTCTCTCTAATATCAACCCATGAACCACTCGTATCGCCAGATACGTAACTGTCACTAAAACCAAAATTATTCGATAATAACGACTCTTCGTGATTTATTAAGTCACAATCATATTCAAACGAATGGTCACTACTTAATGTATTAGGATAAAATAAACCCTGAGTAGCTGCACTACTAGCAATTGTATCTGCGTCAGTTTGATCGCCTAACCCATTTGCAATTAAGTTGGCGTCAAAGTTAATAACAAACGCATTTTTAGTTAGCCCATATAATATAGTATCGTCAGCCAAGTCATCACAGTCATCTCCTGGTGCTCTTGAACCAATTTCAGTACTAAATACGATTGGCTGTTGCGAGTTTAATACTGTGTTGTTAGTAACGGTAAGCGTAAAGTCACCTGCACCGTCAAGCACAGCCTGGTTACCTGAGTTTGGTACACCGCCATCAGCTTGAGAGAATGGGTTTGCTGTAAATACAATACCACCGGCTTCTTTGTTTCCTGAACGTATACCCGCAATGTAGTTATTGCTAACGGTGTGTCCAAGTGGTGTAACTAACACTCCACTTGGTCTGTCGTCTGAACTAGCAATGTCTGTCGTACGAATAATTACGTTGTCAGTAATTGAATTAAAACCGCCATCTTCAAGTGATATACCACCGTTAGCATTTAAAATTGTATTACCTTTAATCGTAGCGCCAGATGTTTGTACTCGCATTAAACGACGACCTGTTACAAAGTTTTCTATCAAGTTATATTGTATTTTAAAATTAGAATTGTCAGCTGCATCAGTACCCGTGGTACTTCCAGCATTAATTAAATGTAAACTCGAATTATCGAAGTTGGTATTCTCACTACTATCATTAAACAAGTTATATTGAATAACATGGTCTAAACCTGACGAAGCCATTTTAATAACAGAGCCGTTTTCAGAGAAGTTTCGTCCACTAAACGTATTTCGCTCTATCATTGCGCCTTGCCCTTTGAGCATTAACCAATGATAGGTTGAGTTATTTAATTCAGCTTCTTCACCATCTATGTTGTTATGAGAGAATGTAAAGTTAATACCTTCTGAGTAAATAACGGTATCTTCTTCTGTTTCACAAAAAGAATCCGCTTTAGTATCAATATCTTTAAATGTAAGCCCTGTTAAGCTCGCGCCATCTACAGAGTCGGCTACATGTATACATACTTCGCCTGTAATAACTGGGCTCTGCGCTTCTACTGAACGCAAAGTTACCGCACTGGTGAGTAAAATAGAGTCCATATCGGCATAAACGTTTTCATTTAAACCAATTACATCACCGTCGCCTAAACCTGCATTTACAGTATCGACAAGTTCTGCAGAGTTATTTACTACTTTGGTATAGACTAATGTACTTAAAGCATCTGTAACGGTTACTTCTGGAAAATTATCATTATCAGTATAAGTTGCGTTAACTGAAATAATTGCGCCTGCATAGGCACCTGGAGTGAATGTTTTACTATTTGTACCAGCAACTTCAACTCCATCAGCTGACCAAGCATAAACAATATTAGCTTCATCAACGCCGTTATTATCAGAAACCTCAGCGGTGAGTGTGTTACTCGTTAAATAAGGAGATGTTCCTATAATTTCAACAGTTCCAAGTTGATCTACCGCAAAGCTTGTCACTGGTATTGTTGATGCTGATATATTACTTTCTGCAAAGCCGTTATCATCGGTGTAAGTTACTTGTACTTTGATAACTTTATCTAAAAGTGACTCTTCTACAATGTAAGTACTTTGTGTTGCATTAATTATTACTTCATCATCGGCAAACCACTGATAAGCAATATCACCTGAGGTACCATCTGCATCAACTATTTCACTAGTTAGCGTATTACCAACTGTCGGAGTGCCTTCAATAGATACAGACCCTTGAAAATTAACACGAGTAACAGGCTGCGTTCCAGCCGATGTTACTGACTCTTCAAAGCCACGGTCATCTTCAAATGAGGCATTAACTGTTATAACAGTACCTACTTGCTCCTCGGTTAACTCCAAGGTAGAAAGTACTTGTCCGTCTATTTCTACGTCATCTGCAAACCATTTATACACAATCGTCGCATTTTCAACGCCATTACCATCGGCAACCATTGCTGTAAGTATTGATCCTATTACTGCATTACCGGTTACTGTAATACTAGCTGCAAATGAAATTGCTGAAACGTTTGCTGTTGGATCTGTTATATGAGATTCGTTTATACCGCCATCATCTGTATACAAAGCTTGAGCGGTAATTGGTAAACCTATTTGATCATCTGTTAGGGTAAACGATGAACCAGTTGCACCGCTAATAGCTTGTCCGTCGGCATACCAAAAGTAAGTTATGTTTCCTGAAATTCCATCTGGATCACTTACACTTGTAGTTAAGGTTTCTCCAGAAGTTACGGTTCCACTAAGAGCAATAGAGCCCAAGTTGTTGTCATTATTATTTGAATCGGTGTTACAGCCTAATATTGCTGCTGCAACAGCACATAGTGCAAAATGTTTTAATTTCATGGTGACTCTATTCTCCAAATTTATGGTTTTAACATTTGGTAGCTTTATTGTGTGTATTACCAAACATTCCACATTTTCATTACCAATCCACAGTAAAAGTAAGCGCGAATTGTTAACCAGGTTGTTAATATAATCATAATGAAATTGTTTTTACCACTACAATTACCAAAAAGGCAGCAATTAATTTATAAACTATTAACAAACAATACCAAAGCGAGACTGCCCGTTAGCTTATTACTAGAGTACGTTTATCTTTAGAGGTTAAATGTCAGAAATGTGTTTGGTTATTAGGCAATACCAGAGATATTTAGCGTGGTTGTTCTTCGTAAATAGACAATAACGACGTATAGAAATACTAACCACGTGCGGCTTTGTGCTTTTGTCGTATATTAATTTGAGAGTTTGGGAGTGTAATTTTTACTTATTTGAAGTGATTTACTTTAGGTGTATTTGTTGATTTATTAAGCGCTGTTGCTAGCTTATAAAACTTAGTGCTTTAAATTAAAATAACCTGAGTTCTAAATCAAAATTACTGCAAACTAGTAATTATATTTAGAACTCAGGTTAAGGCGTCGCTTGTTCGCTAAGCTATTTTAAGACTTAGGATAAACAGTCGTATCAAAAAACTCAACAAGCTCTGTCGAGCCTAGTACAACCGGAACACGTTGATGCAAGCTGCTTGGTGCAATATCTAAAATACGTTGTGTTATAGAAGTTGCTTTACCGCCAGCATTCTCAATTAAAAGTGACAATGGGTTTGCTTCGTAAAGCAGTCTTATTTTGCCATTTTCATTTCCGTTACGCTTATCTTGTGGGTATAAAAACAAACCACCACGACACAAAATTCTGTGTACGTCGCCAACCATTGCTGCATTCCAGCGTATTGAGCTTTTTCCAAAGCTTTCACAGGTATATAATAATTTATCAAAATAAACTTGTGTAGGTTCATCCCAATAACGGTAGTTGGCCATATTCACAGCAAATTCACGACTTTGGGTAGGTACGCTTAATTGAGCATTGGTAAGCAAGTAACCACCATGCGTTAAATCAAGGGTGTAACATCGTGTTGGTCCGCCAGTGCTCATTACTAATAATGAAGAAGGACCATATAAAACGTAGCCAGCACATACTTGATTTACACCAGCTTGAGTAAATTGCTCATCGCTGTCGTATGCTACGTCTTCTCTCGCTGGGTAGATTGTAAATATAGTACCAATTTGACCATTTACATCTATGTTAGAAGAGCCATCTAGGGGATCAAAGGCAACAATATACTTACCTTCAGGATGACCACCAACAGCATGGTCCTCTTCCTCAGATGCAACGGCTCTTACACTACTGTCGTCTAATAATATGTCTTTAAGCAGCTGATTAGCTATAACGTCTAATTTTTTCTGAACTTCACCTTGAATATTTTCATTCAAAGTTGAGCCTAAAACACCACCTAGCTCACCTTGACTTACTCGAAAAGCAATTTCTTTACTAGTCGCTAAAATAGTGCGAATAAGCATAATGAGATCAGTCGGAACCCCATCTTCTTTTAAAACTGAATTTAATCTTTTCATGCGCTATACCTATTTACACAGTTTAGATCGCTAAAACACTGCTCTAACCTTGCTGTCATATTTTGCTCTGAATGACGAAGCCATACGCGAGGGTCGTAGTATTTTTTATTCGGTTTATCATCACCATCAGGGTTACCAATTTGACCTTGTAAATAAGCTTGCTTGTCTTTGTAGTAGTCTAAAATACCATTCCAAGATGCCCACTGCGTATCTGTATCAATATTCATTTTTATTACGCCATACGTTAACGACTCAACTATTTTATCGTACTCAGAGCCGCTACCACCATGAAACACAAAGTTAATTGAGTTCTTTGGTAAATCAAATTTCTCTGATACGTAAGCTTGTGAATCTTTTAGTATAGTTGGTGTAAGAACAACGTTTCCTGGTTTATACACACCATGAACATTACCAAATGACGCTGCAATAATAAAATTAGGGCTAATACGGCTTAAGCGTTCGTAAGCAAAAGCAACATCTTCCGGTTGGGTATATAACGCAGAACTATCAAGATGAGAATTATCAACCCCATCCTCTTCTCCACCCGTACAACCGAGTTCAATTTCAAGGGTCATATTTATTTTAGCCATACGCGCTAAATAGCGTTCGCAGGTTTCGATATTCTCTTCTAATGACTCTTCTGATAGGTCTATCATGTGTGAGCTGAACAGTGGTTTTCCTGTTTTCTCAAAATGCTTTTCACCTTCATCGAGTAAACCATCAATCCAAGGTAATAATTTTTTAGCAGCATGATCTGTATGTAGCATTACCGCTACACCATAGTGAGCAGCTACAGAATGAACATAATTAGCAGCACTTACCGCGCCAAGTACAGCAGCTTGTTGATCAGGTAAAGATAAGCCTTTTCCACAAAAAAACTGTGCTCCACCATTCGAAAGTTGAATGATTACTGGCGATTTCATTTTTTGCGCGGCTTCTAACGTCGCATTTATTGATGACGTACTAACTACATTTACCGCAGGGAGTGCATATTGATGTGTTCGTGCATGTTTATATACCGCACTTACTTCGTCGCCGATTACTACACCGGGCTGGATAGTTGGGGCTAAATAATTCATTTTTATGTTCCTTGCTATTTTAACGCTTCAATACAAGCTGCTGTGATTGCTTGCCAATTTTCTTGCTCTACCCATTCTTTTTTAGCAATCCATGTGCCGCCTACGGCAAATACATTACTTAAAGAAAGATAGTCTAATTTATTTTTTTCACTTACTCCGCCAGTCGGACAAAAACTAACAGAGCGAAATACAGAAGATACAGCGGATACAAATGGAACACCTCCGCATAACGACGCAGGAAAGAGCTTTTGCTCTTCAAACCCGTACTCTAATGCCATTATTATATCACCTGTATTAGAAACACCCGGTAATACAGGAACCTCACACTTAACAAGTTCACCTAGTAATTTTGGCGACACCGCTGGTGTAACAATAAAGTCAGCACCGGCTTCCAACGCTTGCTTTAATATAGACACGTTAATAACGGTACCAGCTCCAACTTTAAGCTCAGGTACTTGTTCTTTTATTGCTTTTAATGCCTCAAGCGAAGCTTCGGTTCTTAATACTACCTCAACTAAACCAAGCCCAGCATTTGCCATAGCTTGGGCTATTTTTACGCCCTGCTCAGGTGTATCAGCTTGAATTATAGGCAGCAGTGATTGTCCTGACATGAGTTCAGAAAAGCGTGTCATTACGTTGGATTTCCTTTGTTAAAAGTTCTGAGACCAAAGTATAGCCTCAGAATATGCAAGTATTATTAAATGAGGTAGTTATATACCGGCTTCAGTCATTGCAAGCTGAAATATATCTTTTGGTATAATAGCGCCTGGTTGTTGAATAACCGTACCAGCGGCTTTAGCTGCAAGTTGTACTGCATCTGTTGTTGTTCTGCCAGACAATCGCGCACCTAAATATACACCGTTAAACGCATCACCTGCTGATGTAGTATCAACAACATGAGTTACCGGAATAATAGTATGACTAAGCAGTGTTTCACCTTCTTTTGTGATTACTGATTCTGGACCATTTTTAACGATTATTTCTTGTATTTTATATGGCTTTAAATAGTCAATAACTGCTTCTACGCTATGTATATCGTAAAGTGTTGTTAAATCTTCTACACCTGGCAATGTAATGTCCGCCAAGCTAAATGCCAAGTGATATTGCGCTTTAGTCTCGTCAGTATCTTTCCACAACCGCGCACGATAATTTGGATCAAATACTATTTTTACACCCGCATTCTTAAGTTGCTCTATCGTTTTCCAAAACTTGTCTCTTGCGCTTTCTTCTATTACTGCAAGTGAAATACCTGAAAAGAAAAACATATCACCCGATGATAATTGTTCAACAATATCTGCATTTAAAAAGTCGACTACTTTTTTAGCCGCCGAATCGCTTCGCCAATAAGTAAAGCTACGCTCGCCGGTATCATCTGTTTCAATGTAATACATACCAGGCACTTTATCATCGTGCGCAAACACAAATTGTGTGTTTAGCTCTTCACTTTTAAAGCGAGTTAGCATTTTCTTACTTAGGCTATCTTGTCCTAAAGCAGTTACTAACGAGGTACCAACATCTGGATAACAACGCTTTAAATATACAGCTGAATTGTAAACATCACCTGCAAATGACTGGTGCAGCTTAGACTCACTCATTGCTCTGAGTTCAACCATGCATTCGCCAAGAAAGTAAATATTTTTCATATTGGAAACTTATCCTATGTTATTAATAGCTATGCACTTGCATTTAATGCTCCTGCATAGCCATTACTATCAGATTAATTAGGCTTTTTTAAAGGCTCAATTTTTGGAATAAGTATCCAAACAGCAGCCATTGCAATAATTGCTAAAGAAGCACCAATAACAAATGCTGGAGTATAGTTACCATCAGCAGTAAGAATAGGAACCAGTGATGTAAGGCCTACAGCACCAAGCTTTGCAGCCATACCAGAGAAACCTGATAATGTACCTACAGCCTTTTTACCTAGTAAATCACTTGGTAGTGTTTGCACATTACCAATTGCAGTTTGGAAACCGAATAAAATAACAGCCATAATAAGCACTGCTGTAGTTGGGCCACCAGGATTAGCCATCGCAAGTAGCGAAGGTAGCATAATTAAACAACCCAGCGTAATGGTTAACTTACGTGTTTTATCTGTATTCCAACCGGCTTTAAGCCTGTTTTGTGCCAGTAAGCCACCAAACCATGCGCCAAACATTGCACCAACATAAGGAACCCAACCGTATATACCGATAGACTTAACGTCCATGCCGTACACTTCGTTTAAGTAAATTGGAATCCAAAAAACAAATAACCACCAAATAGGGTCAATCGCAGCAGAAGCGATAATTACACCCCAACTTTGTTTACGAGAAAGTAGCTCAGCGGTAGAAGGGTTATATTCTTCTTCATCTTCGCCAGTTACATCGCCGTTATCATCAACACGTCTTTGACCTGTTAAAATGTATTCACGTTCTTCAGCTGTAAGCCAAGGGTGAGAGCTAGGCGGCGCTTTAACTAAAATTAACCAAGGCACTAACCAAAGAAAACCTAATACACCAACAAAAACAAACACCATTTGCCAGCTAAAATAGATAGTCAAATATGCAATTAACGGAATTGCAATAATACCGCCAATAGCCGCGCCAGAGTTAAAAATACCCTGCGCTAAAGCACGCTCTTTGGTAGGAAACCATTCAGCATTACCTTTAGCGGCTCCTGGCCAGTTACCGGCTTCAGCTACACCTAAAATGGCACGAAAGATACTAAGGCTCATTACGCCCTGTGCAAATGCATGCGCAACGGTTGCTATTGACCAAACACCAATTGATAAAACAAAACCAAAACGTGTACCAACCCAGTCAAATATTTTACCAAAAATTGCCTGACCAAATGCATAAGCAAATACAAACACAATTGAGATGTTAGCGTATATTTGTTTACGCTCTAATGCAGATTCATCAGGAAATAAATCCTCAACAATATCAGGCCAAAGCACACTAAGTGCTTGGCGATCTATATAGTTGATAATGGTAGCTAGCGCAATTAACGCTATAACCCACCAACGTAAGCCTTTAAGTTGCATAATTAATCCTCAAGAAAGTCTTCACGCGCTGGGCTAAAAGTATCAATCAGGATTCCGCCTGTTGGGCAGGTAGCTCCATGATCAGCAAATGGTGGGATTAAGCAGCTATCACCCGGTTTTAAGATTTTAGTTACGCCATCAATGTTAAAGTGAAATTCACCTTCAACAACATACGTTACTTGAGAATGTCTGTGAGCATGGTTATAACCAATAGCCCCTTTTTCAAACCAAATTTTAACAGCCATTAGCTCTTCGTTATAACCTAACATTTGACGTTTTAGACCATTTCCTAAATCTTCAATTTCGGTCTCGTTGCCAAATGAAAAGTGTGCGCTTTGCTTTTGCATCCTATTTACTCCTGATTATTGTTCATCATATAAACGCCTAATCGGCCGTTTAAAGTGAACTCTTTATTTTGATAATTGAATGTGTTTTTAGCTGATGTTTGTGCTTTGTTGATAGCAACTAAATATGTCTTGCCTTTAATCTCAAGCTCAACAAGTGTTAGATCGCCCTGCTCGCTATATTCAAGCCCTGTAACTCTACTTACTGCTTCTAATGTATATTCTTTACTTGGGTTATATTCACCGTGAGGCTCTAATACCGATATAAATTTATGTTGCTTTTGAGCCTCTACGCGACGGATAAAACCGTTTTCGTTGCGTAAGTTAAAATGAGGGTCATTTGCACCAATTTGAGTGAACAAGAAAGACTCATCACCTTTAACTAAACTCGTTTGCGTATAAAAACGACCGTTTTCGTTCAACCACGTTACTTTAGCTAGACCACTTTCTGGCTGTGCCTGACCTTTAAGCCATAAGTGTTGATAACCATTTTTAGTACCTAGTGCCGATAATTGCGTTGCATTTGCTTTTAGCTCAAAGCTAGTATCAATAAGCTGACCTTTATAATGTAAAGGTAAGTCAAGTTGATGAGCTTTATCTGCAACAACGTCAAATACATCAAGTGCAAGGGTGCTTTCAAGTTCTGGTAAGTTAATTAATGCAAGTGTACGCTCAAGGTCAACGCCTTTATATGCAGTACTTATTTCACCACTTGATACCGTGCCAAATTCGTTTGTTTCGAAAAAGTTAAGCGTTGGGTAGTTATTATTTCCTACTTCAACATTTGCATCAAAATGCGTTGTTTCATCAACAACAACTGTATTGTGTGCAACAGTATGTTTAGCATAGGTTTCATTTTCTGGTAAGTAACGACCGCCATATTTAGCTTCTACATTTAAAAAACGCGCTGCGCCGTAATCAGATACAATTTCATTACCATGATCGTAAAACTGCCAAGTAAGCTTATCAAAATGACCATGACCTAAACCTTGTGCTGCTGGTTTAAATAATAGCGCTTGATCGCCCCCTACTTCCGTTCGCATTACGACAAGAGCACCTTGTTTTCCATCATTACCATCGCCAAAAGCGACTGATTTAAACGTGTAAGGTGTTTCTAATTTATTATCAAGTGCTTGTGCTACTTTTAGTCCATCACCAGAGAGGATTATTTGATCTTGTTGCTTAGCAATATCAAGGTAGCCTGCGTCGTTAGTTAATCCATACGCTGCAGTTACACCATTCACTAACTCAATAGTATCGATACCTTTACTTTTTATTGCATCGTTAATTGGGAAGAACAACCCGTTGTAGCTAAGTTGAATAGTTGTATCAATCGCCTTTAATAATATGCCATCGCGGTATTCAAATATTTTTCGTTGCGGTTCGTTGTTTTCAATCGCTTTAGCAAACGTTACAAATGGTAATAATGCAAAACGTTGATAGTAAGGGCCTTCGTTATAGTAACCTTGTGGTGAAAACAGCATTTCTAACTGTTTAATAAAACCACCCTTACCCGATTTTTCTAAATCGTATAATGATTTTTCTACCCATTCTGGCTCATTTAAAACGTAACCTGCCATACCAACACCAGCTGTTGCCCATGTTCCATGGTTGTGTACTTTATTAAATGTTGAAGGTTGCCCTACCGATGTAAACAACGAAACTGGACGTAGTAAGTCGTTTTCAATTGTTTTGATGTTATCGGCATTTAACGAGTCATGAATTAGATCATAAGCTTGTATTGTGTACACAAGCCACATTGCTTCATTAAGGCTTTGCCAAAAGAATTTCCCTGGGTTTTGCGAGTCCATTTTACGTTTTGGATGCAGACCAAGCGTTGGGTATAATTTTGCATACTCAAGCAACATATCACGCACGTAATTTGCGTATTTATCATCTTGGCTTAGTTGATAAATGATGCCTGCGTTATACATAAGCTGATAATTTTTTTTGTGGCGTTCATGTGTATAACCACCACCACCATCTTTTGGTACAGGTACCGCAATTGGTTGAGCTATTTGTTCGTCTACTTGCGCTTTTAATAGCTCAAACGCAGTAGAAAATTTACCTTCACTGCCTATTGCTTGGCGCATATGACTTATGTCATCTTCGGTAATTACTAAGTTAGGATGTGCAGCATATGCATCTACTGACAAAAAAGTCATAAATACACTTGCTGCTATTGCTTTAATATTAAATTGACGCTTTGATAAATACATGTGTCTTACCTCGCCTTATTATTTTTGATTAAGGCTGTATGAGGTCCAGCAACAATTAACTCTTTAACACTAGGTACATTTGTTTTATCAAAAGTGTTGTTTGTAATCTCAGTTTTTGGTTCACCTACCGTGTGTTCAACAACAATAGGTGCAGACTTAACAAACGTATTATCTTTAATATTTGTTACCTGTACACCATGAACATAAACGCTATCGTGCTCTTTATTACGCTTACCTAAACCAACATTGTTTAGTTTATTGTTCACCATTTCTAGATGAGGACCAAACGTACTTTCGTCGGTTCCACCACGGTAAAGTTTAACAATACTGCCATCAACATCGTTAAACGTATTATTTTTTAAGATAACGTATTCAGCATTGTAAATACCTAAATCTTCAACTTCGGTATTAAGACGTAATATATCGCCAGTTACTTTATCAAAAGTATTACCAGTAAGAACAATCTCATCAGCCATTGCACCTTTACCCGTTATAAAAAAGTGAAATGAGTGATTAATATCTAGATTAGTTAGGCTTGAGTTAGCCATTACAAAACGATAATTTTCAACCATGCCCCATTTTTGAGTACGTACAATACTGTTGCCAATTGCATCAGGACTATTTTCGCCAGATATTGATAATCCATCAAGCTTTAAACTACCGCCATCATGAATTTCAAACAATGTAGAGCGTTGAAAAGTAAGTTTAGATTTACCTTTTTGTGTTGCTTTTAATGTTAACGTTTTATCTATTTTAACAAGTTTAGAAACATCATACTGACCAGGCGCGAGTTCTAATACGTCACCTGATTGGGCGTTATCAATAGCATCTAATAATGCACTTGCGCTTGCTTTAACTGAGTGTGTTTTACCAGAATCAAAATCAATTATTGCAGGTACTTTTGGATACCAGCTAACACCAGTGTCTTCTTTTGCTAATACTTTTAAATCGCGCTTAGCGCCTACATTCAATGTTTTAGATGTAGGGTACAACAAACCATTAGGTGCTTTTTTAAGTGTAACTTTCTCTTGTTTAACGCCATACGTTAAATCAGAAAGAACTTTTGTATTGGCAATGTTATTACTTAAAACAATACCGCTAACATCATCAAACGCTGTGAATGGTTGCTGATTGTCTTCGTTGATAATTAAGTTGTTTTTCATAACACTGCTAATAGGTACCGCAGTACGTTCCGCATCGCTGCCTGCAGCAAGCTGAATATGGCGAACATTAATGAAAGTATTATTTTCTATTGTCGCGTTTTCAACTTGGTGGTAGCGATTAATAGATGAGTTAGGCACACCGTTCATAACAGTAAAACCACTGCCAAAACGATATCCTGTTAAACCTTGTAAATAGTTATTTCTTACAATTTGATCTTTATTGATGATACGAATACCACCGGTATGATCAACACCGTTACCAATAAAAATATTTTCTTCGATAATGTTACCGTTACCGTGGCGAAGCGTTAATGTACCGCGAGCTTCATAAAAAACATTATTACGTACGATATTTTTACCAGACTTAACTGAGATAATTTCTACTTCACCATTTGTTTTTTCAAAGTAGTTATTTTCAACTAAGGTGTGAGAATCAGTTAATGAATGATGACTGGTACCAATTCGGAGAGTTTCGCCGCCATTCGAACCAAAAGTAGGACGGTAACCGAAGTAGTTGTTATCTATTTTGTGATAATTTTGCTGACTTTCTTCAGTGTTTAATCGAACCGCAACTGTAACACCTTTATTACGCTTACCAACAAGGTGACTGTGGTCAAAGCGATTGTGTTGACCGTACAGGGCAACCCAGTAATCTGATTCTCGTTTATCGGGGTTATTATAATTATCGATAACGACTTGTGTTACGCGTGAATGAAACGCTAGGTGATTTTTATCTTTACGAAATTCAATAACTGAAGAACTTGGAGTGTAACCATCTTTGAATATTAAGCCTGAAACAACTAAATGTTTACCTGCTAATCTTAGGTTAGATTGACCAGATAAAATTACTTTACCGTTAGTTTCAGCTGTTAATAAAATAGGGGAATCTTCTGAACCTTGACCTTCTAATAAAATTTCGAAATCTGACCAAGTACCATTTTTAAGTGTTACTTTGTCGCCGGCAACCAACTTATTAGAAATATCATTAAAAGCTTGTTTACTTTCTACAAAATAATCTTTGGCTACAACTTGTGTTGATAGGCAACCAACGAGAACTAGACTAAGCTTTATTATATTAATCAAACGCATAGTTAACTCTTTTTTATTGTGACTTGAAGTAGTGCTTTATTAATGTGTAAAAAGTGGTGATTGAAAGCAGACTAAATCGCGTCAATTGATGTCATGTGTGTATAGCGCTTGGTTATATGCAAAGCAATATAACCAAACGCCCAAAAGTAAATTTATATTACTTTTCTAACTTTTTGAAGTAATCAAAAATTTCTGGAACATTACCTTGTCCCATGCCCGCATCAAATGCAGCCTGTAGGTTAGCTGACGAACCTTCAGCAATTTTAGATTCTGTACCTAAGTCTTCAACCATTTGTAGGAAGTAGCCTAAATCTTTGTTTGCATTAGCAATCGAGAAACCAAGGTCGCTAACGTTATCAACTGCATAGTTTTTACAAAATTGCATAAACGGTGAGTTAGATGGACCAGTCGACATAATGTCGAAAAGTTGTTGGCGATCAACACCAGCAAGCTCTGCAACTGCAAATGCTTGTGACATAGCACATACTGTTGTCATGCCCATGAAGTTGTTGATAAGTTTAGTAGTATGACCTGCACCTAGCTCGCCAAGATGGAAAACGTTTTCACCTTGATCTTCTAATACTGGCTTAACTTTATTAAATGTCTCGATATCGCCCGCAGCCATAATGTTTAATAAACCATCTTTAGCGTGTGCTGGTGTACGACCTAATGGAGCGTCAATCATGCCTGCACCCTTCTTAGCTAAATCCGCACCAATTTTCTTGGTAGATGACGGGATAGATGTACCGAAGTCAACTAAAACAGCGCCTTCTTTAATACCGGCTAAAATACCGTCTTCTGCATAAATGATTTTTTCAACAACTGCTGATGTTGTAAGACAAAACATAACAATATCTGAACCTGCAGCAAGTTCTTTTGCTGTACTTGCTGTTTTTGCACCTCTGGCAACACATGCAGCAACCGCATCTTTGCTAAGATCCATTACAATCAGCTCATAGCCTTTGTTTTGTAAATTTTCGGCCATATTGCCGCCCATTAAGCCAAGGCCGATGAAACCGATGATAGGTTTTGACATGAATAACTCCTAATTATGATGGTGCAAACTTTTATGAGTACGAGTAATGATTTACCTCATAAATAGGTCCGCTGTGTCGTTTATTTCAATTCAGTAGAGCAACACTAAGTTTTCGGTATTTGAATAATTAATTAATCATTTTCCTACTTAACCATTAAACAATCCTGGATAGGGTCTATTTATTTAGGCTATAGGACATAACTGATCACAAATTAATTAACACGTACTAATTTACAGCTCTGATTATTTACCAACAGTGTTAGTAGCTCAAACAAGTAAGCTTACCAACTGGTATGCAAAAACTTTATTACTATACACCTATTTTGTCAACCAATAAGTTAACCTTGTAAAACAACCCCTCTTACAATAAAGCAGGAGACTTAAAATATAACAATTACAAAACAATAACTTAATTGTAAAAAGTGATTTTTTATACATATTAATACTTGTAAAAAATTAGATAACAAAATAATGACCAACAGGTTGACCAATAATAAAATAGCTACTGCATATATCAGTTGTATTTAACGTAAAAAGAATTGAGACAGGTAACTTTAATAAAAAAATTGGTAAGGCTAATCTAGTTTATAAACTCAATATTGCCTTATTGATTTCGTTTAAAATCACTCTATTATTTATCAAAATGATTACGACCTACTTAACAGCGGCTTTCTGTACTCAAGCTACCGCTTCTAAGCAATAAAGCTATAAAGCTATAAAGCTATAAAGCTATATAATAAGTAATAATGTCCAAGAGGTTGTAATTTACACCTATAGCCTACATTTATAGCCAAGATATATGTAAAGCATAAAATATATATTTATACTTATTATGCTTAAGCTTTCGGTAAGTACCTTTTATTCAAAGTTTCTCAAGTATTAAATTTGCACATTTACATATATGGTTAAGAAAAAATTAAAATTTATACAGTATGTAAATTTAAAGACTAAAACTAAGGTAGCCACAAATGCGCTTATTACACACTATGTTACGTGTTGCAGATTTAGAAAAATCAATTGCCTTTTATACCCAAATACTGGGTATGAAAGAACTTCGTCGTTCAAAAAATGAAGAATATCGATACACGCTCGCTTTTGTCGGTTATGGTGATGAAACTGACACCACCGTTTTAGAACTTACGTATAACTGGGATCAAGACGGTTACGATTTAGGTAACGCTTATGGTCATATTGCTATTGAGTTTGACGATATTTATAAGGCATGTGATGATATTAAAGCCGCTGGTGGTAACGTAAGCCGCGAACCAGGACCTGTAAAAGGTGGCACAACCGAAATCGCTTTTGTGAAAGACCCTGATGGTTATGCAATTGAACTTATTCAGAAAAAGGAAGATATGAGTAAGTTTTAAATTATTAACAGTTAATTTAAGTTAAATAAAAAAAGGTGCTTAAAGCACCTTTTCTAACGTAACTGGCTGTCTTTACTGCCACGTCGATTAAATGCTTTAGATCTAGACCCCTCACCCTCGATAGTAGTTTGGCATGCAACACAATACCGCACTCCAGGTAATGCGAGTCTTCGTGCTTGTGGTATTTTTTCATCGCACTCGTCGCATAGTTCTGCACTTGCACCTGATATTAAATTGCTTCTTGCATACTGTACTGCATCACCAACACTTGCATCAATCTGCTCTTGAATTGCACCATCTCGTGCCCATCCGCTCGCCATAAATCCTCCAAGTAAAGTTGGATGTTTAATACTAATTGAATTAAAGCATTGATCATTTTAAGAACTAAAGGCATTACTAATAGCGTTAATATAGTTATACCAATTAGCTTTAACTATAAGCGCGATTTAACGACAAGAAAATTACACTCTAACAAAGCAAATAATTTTATATCTAGTTGTTAAAATAAGAGTTTTTAACAACGTGATAGAGTGATTTAAATCATTAAATTGTTCAAATATTTATGCAGGTTGGTATTATTTACTATTAAAATCTTTAATCATTATAAATAACCATTTTCTTAATACAACTGATGTGGATTTATGCTATCAAGTAAAACATTTATTAGTACTGAATGGATTATAAATAAAATTATATTGAAATATACTAAGGAAAGTAAAATGAAATTGGGTATATGAAGGTTTTTAAATTATATTTAATCTTAACAACACTGCACTTCCCTATTAAAAATAAGTAAATGGCGTACCCAAGAGATTAGTACTCTTGATAACGTCGTGCATAGAGTGTGCGGTGTCACACAGCTTTATACAATACTTAAAATAAGTAAGTGGCGTCCCCAAGGGGATTCGAACCCCTGTTACCGCCGTGAAAGGGCGGTGTCCTAGGCCTCTAGACGATGGGGACACATAAATGTTCACTAGGACAACTGAATTTTTAGACTCGTTTCAGGCGAGCTTTCTTAATAACACTGCACTTCCCTATTAAAAATAAGTAAGTGGCGTCCCCAAGAGATTAGTACTCTTGATAACTTCGTGCATAGAGAGTGCGGTGTCACACTGCTTTATACAATACTTAAATAAGTAAGTGGCGTCCCCAAGGGGATTCGAACCCCTGTTACCGCCGTGAAAGGGCGGTGTCCTAGGCCTCTAGACGATGGGGACACATAAAT
>NZ_WTLC01000030.1:0-60010 GCF_011378875.1 Pseudoalteromonas sp. Z9A5 | reverse complement strand
AGGTATGCCAGCAAAGCAGAAGAAAGCGATGCGCAGTACAGCTTATCTTGAAAAGGTATTGAATTTATAGTGTTTTTTCATGCTCTTGCCCTGGCACTTTACTTACTTACCGATAAAAATATAGCCGAAAAAATCACTTTTAAAACAATAATTGGATTACAGAATAGTTGGTTTTTTCTTTTTTTAAGTAACGATTAGTTAAATTGAAGGGAATATATACAGCACCTTTAATATTACTTATTAATCCGATTATTTAGATACAACAATATTGGCTTATAGGGACAAAATAATTTAATCTGGCCGTATAAACAATTATTGAATTATCTGCCTTATGAGTCTTATTTTATCTCTTGCTTTAGCAAGTATTCCCGCATTACCAGAGCCCGTAGCTAATAACGCAGTTGCAAAAGTATCAATACAAAACCAAACCTACTTTTTAAGTTTTATGGGTTTGGGTCACGACAAAAAGCATTCATCAGTACACAATAAAGTATGGGCACTTAAATTAGGTGATTCACAATGGCAAGCTAAAACGGGTGTGCCTTCGAGTTTGCCAATAAAAGGGCGGTTAGCAAGTACTGCTGTTGGCTTAGGTGAATATGCATATGTATTTGGTGGTTATACAGTAGCAAGCGATCATACAGAAACATCAAGTCCTGACGTATACAAATACGATGTAATAAATGACACCTACAGCCAATTAGCTAATATGCCAGTGCCGGTTGATGATAGTGTTGCCCTTAGTTATAAACAACGTTACATATACTTAATTAGTGGTTGGCATAACGACGGTAACGTAAACTTAGTCCAAGTTTATGACACGCAAAATAATACATGGCAACAAGCTTCACCATTTTTAGGGCAACCAGTATTTGGTCAAGCAGCAGCTATTAACGGCAATACAATTGTTATTTGTGATGGCGTTAAAACACAAGCAAATCCAGATTCACGTCGTTCGTTTGCAGGTGTTGCGCAGTGTTTAAAAGGTACTATAGACGAAACTAATCCGTTAAAAATAGATTGGCGTACATTGCCACACCCAACAGGGACTGCACATTACAGAATGGCAGCCACCAGCTATAACGGTAATATTTATATGTTAGCGGGTTCTAATAATCCTTATAACTACAGTGGTATTGGTTATGACGGAAAACCTGCACCAGCCAGTAATCATGTTTGGCGTTTTAATATTGAAAAAAATAAATGGCAAATTTTATCAGTCCTTAAAGTAGCAAGTATGGATCACCGTGGTTTACTTGAGAATCAAGGTGTTTTATATCGAATTGGTGGCATGAATAACACACAACAAGTAAGTGCTGACGTACTGGGGTATGAGGTAGAAAAATGAGCACATTATATATTACTGGAGCCGGAGTAAGTGCTGCTAGTGGCATTCCTACTTTTAGAGGTGAAGATGGTTATTGGACTATTGGCAGCAAAAACTATACCCCAATAGAAATGGCCACGCGTGCTATGTATAAGCGTGCCCCAATGGAGTTTTTAGCATGGTATTACCATCGTTTTGCAACGTACCGAAATCATGGTCCTAACGATGTACACCACTGGCTAAGTGATAAAAGCTTAATTACTCAAAATATAGATGGGCTTGATGGTAAAGCGGGTAATAAAAATTATATTGCTATTCATGGAAGGCTCGATCAAATGACGCTATTTCATGAGCAAGGCGATGATGTTACTCCATTTACTACACCGTGGGATAAGGTTGACGAAAGCAATTTACATGAATCGTTATTTGACGTGTTTAACATTCAAAGTCAGGTACCAATAATCAATCGCTCTTATAAGCCATTTGTTTTATTATTTGATGAATATTACACCGAGTTATATCGTATCAGTGAAGCTCAACAACGTATGAATGAAGCTGAAAAAATCGTATTTATGGGTACATCTTTTAGCGTTAACATTACACAAATGGCATTAGATATCGCGCGTAATAACAATATTGAAATAGAAGTGGTAGATCCAGAGCCAACTCATGTTTTACACCCCAATGTAAGTTATAAAAAAATGACGGCGTTGGAATACATTCAAAATAACTAAAATAGAGCGCGTTGTAAGTATTTGACGCGCTATTTATATTTTATTTACAATTTTGTAGACCTTTTATCTATTCAACTATGTATGTTGTTCTATAATCTTAATGAATAAAAGCAATTGCTTTATAAAAAACATAACAATATTGAAGAGATATAAATGAGTGATTTAACTGCAATAGCCAATTTATCAATATTATTAGTAGAACCTTCCGATGTTCAACAAAAACTAATTATAAAATCGCTGACCCAGTGCAGTGTAAACCAAATTGAAACCGCTACTACACAAGCACAAGCTTTGGCTATGCTTGAAAGGTATCAACCTGATTTAGTGATTAGCAGTATGTACTTTGCTGATGGCACCGCAGACTCGCTACTACAAAAAATCAGATCAACTGCGAGTACCGAAAACCAAGCATTTATGTTGGTGTCGACTGAGCGCAATAAAAAATATCTTGAGCAATTAAGACAGTCGGGGGTATTAGCTATATTACCAAAACCTTTTAGTGCTAAAGCGATTACACGCGCGCTAAAAGCGACCTTAGATATAATTACTGAAGAAGAAGTTGAGCTAGAACATTTTGATGTAACATTATTACGAGTTTTAGTCGTTGATGACAGTCGCTTTGCACGCAAGCATATTATTCGTGTACTTGCTGGTATGGGAATACCGGCACCCGTTGAGGCTGAGAATGGTAAAGAAGCGATTGAATATTTAAATGAGCGGTCGTTCGATTTAATCGTAACTGATTACAATATGCCAGAGATGGATGGTAAAGAACTAACCGAAACAGTTAGGCGTTCAAATAGTTACTCACATATTCCTATTTTAATGGTTAGCTCTGAGGCAAACGAAACACACTTAGCTAACATAGCGCAAGCAGGCGTTGACGCTATTTGCGACAAACCGTTTGAGCCAGCAACCGTAAAAGATTTACTGTTTAAAATAATGTCTTAAACTATTAACTCTAAGGCTAACGGTAAACATATTAGCCTAAACGAATAAAACAAAAAGCAGCGCTTATTAAAAGTGGCTGCTTTTTTATTATTAATGACTAGGTGCACTATAAAGCCCAAACGCCACAAAACATAATATAGTCTTAATAGCGATATCAAGTATGCGCCTTGTTATTAAGCTACAGCTGCCCTAATCTATAAATGAGTAATGCGGTTTTTTTGATGTTTTTATCAAGGCTGGTTAAATCAGCCGTTTCGTTTTTAGTGTGCGCGCCGCTGCCCATTAAGCCTAAACCATCAAGTGCCATATCAACATGGTTTGCTGCAAACGAAATATCAGCTGCGCCGGCATTTCGTGGATTGGCAGCAGCCACTTTGTTGTAACCTAAATCGTGACTAGCATCGCTATACATTTCCAATAATTTTTGATTACCCTCAGTGAGTGCCATTGGTGGGTAACCATCTTCAAAAATAAGCTCTGCTTTACTGCCATTTAAACTATTGCTAGTGATGAGTTGCATTGATCTTTTTGCATTTTCTAATTGTTTAGGCGAAAGCGCACGTAAATCACCAGCAACATGTACTTTTTGAGCAATAACATTACTTTTACCAAAGGCAGTTGCCGAAGAGTTTTTACTATTGTAGTCAGCAGTCGTACCGCCAACAATTAAGCCAGGGTTAAACGTTAAATTAGGCTGTGTAGCAAGTTGTTCTCTAAAGCTATTTAAAATGCGTGATGCCTCGTAAATAGCACCATAACCTACATTTTCATTAAATATTTGTGATGAATGTGCAGCGTTTGCGTCTACAGTTAATGTCCAACCAGTATAACCTCGGCGCGCCGCCATCGCTGTTTTAATATTGTTATCACCATTTTCATAACCTAAGGCTACGTCTGCCCAAATAGCGGCATCAACAATAGCTTGTTTAGATAAACTAAGCGGGCGACCGCTGCTTTCTTCATCGCCAGTAAGTAATACTTTTATGCTCACGTTTTCAAGTAAATTAAGGGATTGTAAGCTTTTAAGGGCGGTAATTATTATCGTGTTACCGCCTTTCATATCGGCAACACCAGGACCACTGGCTGTATCGGCATCAAGCTGTTTGTAAGTGGTAAAGTCATCGTGCTTGGCAAATACTGTATCTAGATGGCCGATCATTAGTATTTTTATTGCATCGGGGTTTTTACTCTCATATGTTGCTAATACATGCCCAGCACGATTAAATGCACTGCCATCAAGCCACTCCACTTCAAAACCAATGGCTGCTAATTGCTTACTTGTAAGCTCGCCTACTTTTTTTACGCCTTCTATATTAAGTGATCCGCTATTAATATTTACAGCTTGTTCTATTTCTTGCAGTGCCTGGGGAGTATTTTTATCGACTTGCTCTACAATGTCGCGCTCATTTTTATCTAAAGCGGCATAGCTTGTAAGCGGTAAAGTACTAGCGATTGTGAGAATAAGTGCATGGCTAAATTTAAAAAATGACATAACAGCATAATAAGTGAGAAATAAGAGTATTTAATATGAAGTAAAATTAATTAGGATTCAATAGGGTGGGGGTTATGATAGTTAACTTATTTTATAAATAAGAATGAGTTGCAAGTATAAGAGTTATGGTTAATGCGAGTTATTGGGTTTTAATAACGATCTATGATGTAAATTTATAACTAACAACAAATCTGTGTATTTAAACAGTTGTTTGTATTTTGTCTAATATTACAGATCTCCACCATTTTGGGGTTGTGCTGTATTTAAAAAAGTTAAGGCGGAACTAGCTGTTTACAAATACTTGCTTTATAGCTAGGGTAAAACCATTGTAATATAAGAATATTTGTCGGTTTTTAGACGACAAATATCGTAGACTAAACTGTTAGATTTATAGGTATAAACAATGAGTAACTTAGTTGTATTAATAACGGGTGCTAATAGGGGTATCGGTTTCGAATTAGCCAGACAATACCTTATAAATGGATGGACAGTAATTGCTACCTGTAGAAATCTAGAAACGGCGGTTGATCTCACTTCATTGAAAGGTAAGTTTCCTGATAAATTGTCTATTGAATTAATGGATATCACTTGCCCTGAAAATATTAAGACGTTGGCAGGTAAACTTAGCGAGGAAAATATCAAATTAGATTTAATAGTAAATAATGCGGGATATTTGGATCGAGAAAACACAAGTATCCATACTATTAATTATGCTAATGCTGAAATGTGTTTTAAAGTGAATTCATTGGGACCACTATATTTAACTCATTGCTTTTTACCTTTAATGAATAAAAAACGCTTATGTAAGATAGCGGTTATTTCTTCTGCTATGGGATCTTTGTCGCTAGAACAAAGTGTGGATTGGTATGGTTATCGAATGTCTAAAGCAGCAGCCAATATGCTAGTAGTGAATTTATCACAAGAGCTTGTTAATGATAATGTCGCTGTGGTGGCTGTTCATCCCGGCTGGGTTCAAACAGATATGGGCGGCTCTACAGCAAGTGAAAATGTAGTAGATTCGGCTCTTGGGGTTATGAACGTTATTCTGAATTTATCTATTGATAATACGGGTAACCTTTATAGTTTTAATGGTGATGAGTTACCGTTCTAATAAATCTAAAAACACGCTATGAGGTGGATAACTAGTAAAGTCAGTTATTAATTGCAAATTTTAAAACTGCTGAGCCTGTTTGTTTTAAGCCCATTAAATATGTCGATTCATCTTAGGGTGTTAACGCGGTTTAAGATCCATAACTCATTCATGCCACGCTTTAGGTGTGTGTTTAATAACGGTGTAATGATATTTATTAGTGCTTGTTGGGTGTACACAAATATCATGTTTTTTATCGGTCGAATCAATGCCACTGAGTACACAAAATTATCAACGTTATATGCTTTTATTTTAAAGCGCCTACGGGTAAAGTTAAGAATGAAATGTGCTTAAATCTCGTTTCTCACAGGTCTTAATATAGTTTTGGTTGGCAATCCCTGAGTATGCTTTTTTGAAATCGAGATGATTTGTTGGCTACAAACATCTAGCCCATATTTAGCACAAGCCGCTATCAGGTTTAATAACATTGGTATTAAACCTGATAGCCCAAAATATACCAACCAAAGTTTAATTAGTCGGCATTAAATAGATTTCGCGTACGCTGTTGCGCTGGTTTGCTTCAATTGCAAACAGTACGGCGTCGGCTACATCTTGTGGGTCGAGTTTATCGGGTTTTGCTTCATCAAAAAACGGAGTGTTTACCATACCTGGTGCTATGGTTGTGCAGCGTCCGTTCCACTGGCTCATTTCCTCAGCTAAGTTTTGCCCAAAGCCATAAGCAAACCATTTAGTTGCCCCGTAAATAGAGCCTCCTAATGGCTTACGACCAGCAGCTGAGCTAGTTAATATAAAGTGACCTTGGTTTTGTCGTAAATGCGGCAGTGTTAGTTTTGCAGTCCACAGTAGCGCTTTAATGTTTATGTCGATCATCGCTGACCATTCATCTGGGTCACCTTTTTCGGTGCCTGCGGTTGAAACGCCCATGCCTGCGTTGGCAAAGGCTACGTCTAATCGACCAAACTTTTCAATGCCTTTGGTAACAACGTTTTCAAGCGCGGTGAAGTCGGTTGCATCTGCGGCTACACCCAATGCATTATTTGAGCCTAGCGACTCGACTAACTCCGTTAACTTATCTTCGCGTCTAGCGGTAAGTATTACTTTATGGCCGTTGTTAACAAGGGTTTTTGCGGTTGCTTCGCCAATGCCACTTGAAGCGCCAGTTATAAGTACTATTTTTTCTTTTGCCATAGATGACCTCTTTAATGAACGTTAAAAACTTAAAATCACCATACCAATAAACAATTAACCTACATTGAATAGTCGTTATAAATTAGCCATAAATAGCGGTGCTTTACGCTTCAATAATCATGATTTTAAAGTCGTTATTAAAATTGAAATAAGTGATTAAAAAAGGTAGGTTTAAATTTTTTATTCTATATACTCGCGCCACTTCTTTTGAAGTCGGTTTTTATTAAATTTAACCATAATTTTGCTGAGTTTCAGCCTCATTTATCGGAACAAACATGAAAGATAAACTTTTAGCGTTTTGGCAAAGCCATTCAGAAACAATCATCACTTTAGGATACAAGGTGATTTTAGCGTTGGTGATTTTAATTGCGAGTGCCTTAATTGCACGTTCGGTTAAAAATGCGATTAAGAATTCTAAATCACCATTAAAAAAGGTGGACAGTACGCTGCTCCCGCTTTTATCGAGTATTGCTGGTTATTTAGTTTATATAATTGGCGGGCTATTTATTTTAGATATTTTTGGCGTTAACACGGCCAGTTTAATTGCGCTAATGGGGGCTGCTGGCTTGGCTATTGGTTTAGCGCTTAAAAATACACTGAGTAATATTGCTGCAGGTATTATGCTGCTAATACTTAGACCTTTTAAAATAGGCGATTTTGTTGATGCCAGTGGCACGCTTGGCACAGTGAGTGAAATACACTTATTTACTACTATTTTTAAAACTACCGACGGCCTTTATATTGCATCGCCTAACGGCAAGGTATGGGGTGGAAATATTAAAAACTTTACTCGTAATGGCAAAAGACGAATGGATATTGTGGTGGGTATTTCGTATGCCGACTCGATTGACGTTGGTTTAAATGTGCTTAAAGAATTAGCCGCATCAGAGGGCCGATTACTCGCAGAGCCAGCACCTAAAGTAATGGTGACATCAATAGGCGAAAGCGCGGTAAACATTCAATTACGCGCATGGACTGTAAATGGTGATTATTGGCAAACCGTGTGGGATCTAAATAAACGCGTTAAAGAAGCAATTGAAGGTGCTGGGCTGAGTATTCCGTTCCCGCAACGCACGCTTCATATATCTGAGTCGATGGCATCGGCAATAACGGTAAGTAAAGACGTATAAATTTTATTAGCATAAACACAAATAAAAATAGCGAGCCTTGGCTGTAATGCCGATCATTTAAGAAATAGCTAATAGCACTTGAATGATCTTCTAGGTATGTAAGAATCCGAATTCTTTTGCCGAATTCGGATTTTTTTATGCAACTTTCTAATGCTCTCGATATTATCAACAACATCAAGCCTAATGAAGTTGAAACACTCGCAGATTTACTCCCTTTATTCTTTATCGAAGAAGCCTATGCGTTGACCGAAGCCGTTACACTATGAAAAAAAAAGCTAACCCTAGAATCAATGGCTTGATTGTTGATTGGTATGGTTTTTATAATGAAAAATCGATGACTGATGTAGTTAACATGCTCAATATTGTTGACCGAGAGGGTAAGCCATTTGTTACGCCAAGCGGCTTAACTTAGCGTCGTAAAAAACCTTGGTGAAGCCGCCAAGCAAGCGTTGTTTGAATGCACCCAAATACATTGGAATGGACTTACTTTGCTTGGTGTCGATGGTACTGTTTGGCGTACGGATGACTCATTCCAAAACAATGAAGCCTTTACAAAGCCGACCAATACACAATATCTACAAGTCAGAATAGTGTGTTAAATGGAGCTGAGCAGCCATTTAATAACGGGTAGCGCTTTTGATGATTACAAGGTCAATGAAAAGCTTATTGAAACCACACCAGATAACAGTCTCACTTTATTTGATAAAGGTTTTTATTCTTTAGGGCTTTTACATAAATGGCAAACGACGGGGAATGAACACTATTGGCTAATACCACTGAAAAAAATGTACAATATGATGTTATTCAGACATTAGGGCGTAATGATAAATTAGTCCAGCTTAGCAGCAACCCAAGAGCAAGAAAATGTGGTCAACGCTGGCTGACACATTAGTCGCAAGGTTATTGACTCGAAAAATAAAGAGTAAGTCATACAGTGTGGTGACATCTATGATAGATCCTATATCCGTCAGCAGGTATAGGGGATTTATACAGTCACAGTTGGGAAATAGAGCTTGGTTATCGTGAACAAAAGCAATATATGCTTGCTAATAGATTAACGTTAAGAAGTCGTTTACCAGCGCTTGTAAAGCAAGCACTGTGGGGAGTGTTGCTTACTTATAATATGGTGCGATATCAGATGGTGAAAATGTGGCACACATTAAAAGATGATTATTTACCGTACCAACTAAGTTTCAATGGTCGTTTAGCTCCAATAATGAGGCTACTTGTTGGATTAGCTTGTTTAACACCTGGAGCAATACCACATCAGTTAAAATACTTTTATGCCATGGCAGAAAACCTAATTCTAGAGCCTCGAAGAGAGCAATGTTTTCCTCGTTTAGTCAAGCAAAGACCGGAGCGGTACGCTAGAAAAAAAAGCCGCTCACCTTAAGTGAACGGCATTAGAGTCTTAACTCGTTATTTTTATTTTTAATATATTTGGTTATGTTTGTTAATAAATTGATAGTTGAATTTTAATGAGGGTATAATGTAGGGATATTATTAATTAAAATTTGGTGTCAAGGATGGCTGTAAAAAAATATCTACGTCTGTTTTTTCTGTGTGTGTCTGTAAATACTCTACTAGCGTGTGGCAGTGGAGGAACTTCAGATTCTTCCGAAACCCCCGTGAAATCTCCTGAAACTGTAACTCAAACATATATCGTAACCGCGATTGATGGTTATTTACGTTCTGCAGTTGTTTGGCTAGATCTTAATGATAATGGAATACAGGATGCGGAAGAACCCAGCGGTATTACTCAGGCTAATGGAAAAGGAGTACTTACTCTTTCATCTGAAATTAATCCGGAAGATTATAGTGTGATCTTATTTGCTGAAGGGGGTAAAACATTTGATGAAAGCTTAAATAGGGTTATTAATAAAGACTTTATATTAGCTTCACCAAAAGGTGAAAAATTAATCACTCCTTTAACGACACTTGTTTATTTGAAAAATAGAAAGACGCTTAATATAAACTCCGCTACTTCTCAAATTAGTCAATTATTAAATGTAACCTCACCAAGTTTATTCGAAGACTTTATTATTAAAGGTCATGCCCAGAATGAATCCGTGGCTGCTGATTTAGTTCGCCTTGCTATTGTTCCTGAATCAGAGGCGAAATTGCTTAATGCCATAAATAATAGTGAGACTATATTCAATGAACTAAACGAGTATTTAGTATTAAGAGAAAGAGATAATAGCCAAATATATATTGTTAGAGATAGCACCGGTAAGTTGTCAGGCGATACAGATTTAGATGGTATTGCTGATAGTGAAGATTCAGATATTGATGGGGATGGTGTATTAAATACACAAGATACTTTCCCATATAATATATCAGAATGGAATGATCTAGATAATGATGGTATTGGCGATAATAGCGATCCTGATATTGATGGCGATAATGTATCTAATGCTTCAGATGTGTTTCCATTCGATGCAACTGAATGGGATGATCTAGATGGTGACGGTATTGGTAATAATAGCGATCTAGATATAGACGGTGATGGTATCCTCAATGATGAAGATGAAAACCCATACATAGCTGAATATAATACAATTAAGAACCCAGGTAGATTAATTATAGATCAAACAATTGAAGGTGATATTTCTCAAGGTCAATGGCAGTATTTTACCGTTGAAGCACCTGAAAATAGAATGCTAAATATTACGTTATTTAATTTATCGGGCGATATTGATTTATACATAAAAGAAGATAATTTCCCAACCAAATTTGAGTATCAATGTCGTTCTAATTTAAGTTCTACTCAAAATGAAAGTTGTGCAATACGTGTTCATCAGGCTGCTTCTTACCACATTGGTATACTCGCGAAAGAAGGCGCGACTTTTAATTTATTAGCCACGACAGAAAATGTTATATATAAAAAGGCAATGCTACTTTTACACGGATTAGCTTCAAGTCCTAGTACATGGGATGCAATGGTAAATGACGATAGCTTTTTTAATGGTCAATGCCAAATATTAACTACTAACGATAATATTCTTCCAGTAGTTGAAGCTAATAGTGACGGTATTAGCTGTTTTAATTTGGAATTTGGAGCATTTGATCGAGAAGGCATTTATGCAAGAACAGGATTAGATAATAAATCATGTATTAATGCTTTGGGTTGTGATGGTGATTTTACCTCTTTTGAAGGCTTAGGTTACGAAGTAGAAAAGGCTGTAGAGAAAATAGTTGATTCTTTAGGTGAAGATACTGAAATATTTTTATTTGGTCATAGCCGAGGTGGTCTAGCAGCTCGCTCTTATTTGCAGAATGATGAAGCTATGTATAAGTCTTTTGTTAAAGGGTTCGCAACAACAGGAACTCCACATCAAGGTTCTCCATTAGGGCGTTTTTATCAATATATGAACGACAATTGCATTCCAGAAAGTACTTATCGACAAGATGGCGGAAAGTGTGAAGATAACTGGGAAGTTGTTGAGATGCTCGATGGTACAAGAACATATTTTGGGTCTAAGCTCGGACCAGATTATCAAATGGACTTGCAATCGCCAAGTATCGATTTTTTATCACCAGGATCACCAGAAATACTAAGCTTAAATAGCGACTTAACAAGTCTTGATGGCTTAATCATAGGGCAACTTGCTTATCAAGGTACTGACTTTGGAGTATTGAGTAAGAGCGCGGGCTTATTCGGAAATGAGTTATATGATTTGTATGCTTATCGAGCTATCTTCGGGGGTGATCATCCGCATCCGGAAACACTAAGGTATATTGAAAACGGGCAAACAAGAGCTTCATTTATTGGTGATGGAATTGTACCTGTTTATAGCCAAAAATTGAGTTTATTGTTAGAAAGACAAGGTATATCAATTGCTAAGGAAGATACACAAACAGATGTAAATATTTTGCACACAGAAGAGACTGAAAGAGTAACCGATATTTTTAGGTTGCTTGATGCTTTATATACAGATTTAGAGTGGAAATAAGTATTATGAAAAAAGTGATACTTTTAACTTTTATATGTTTACTGGTAGCGTTTACTTTTTATTGGTTTTTGCCTGTTGTTCAGTATGTAGAGTTACCGGTGAATACAGATGCTAAATCTAGAGGGATTAAAGATACTGTATCTAATGTACAAACACACCAAACAGACACTACTTTGGCTACCTCTAAATCATCAAAAAATGTCAAAGATAATAATGTTGAAATGAAAGAACTCAGTGATGAGGATGCTTTAACTGTTACTAAAACGCTTTTGAATCGTGTTTATAACAGTGAAACCATTGATTTTATTGCTGAAAAGGAACTGTTGAATTACTTGATAAACACGAAGAATGAAGGTGTTTATCAATTTATTATTGAAAAACTACAATCAGCAATTAAGGGTAATAAAAATGACGACAGGTTAATTGAATATAGTTTAAGTCTTTTAGCAGCAATAGACACCCAAAGAGCGAGTGAAGTGTTTTTTGGTTTTGTTGCCGAAGATGACTGGCAAGGATCGAGGGCTATATATAACGTTAAAAAGTCGATAGAAAAACTAAATCGAGGTGGTCAATACACCGCTTTAGCGCAGCAAGCATTTACAATTGCGAATGAAGAAAACCCATTTATTGGCGAGTTAACTACTACAATCGCTCGGCATGCACAGGCTGAACAAATAGAGTATTTATTTGGTTATATTGATGAAAAATATGAGAGTAAGCGCATGTTTGTTAAGCGTGCGATGAACACGATTCATGATGAATCTTTAGTTCCTCATATAGCAGGATATTTAACAGATAACTCCACCGCCAATATAAAAAACACAGTGCTAAATACGCTTGCTAATATGGGGCAATACGAAGCGACTGCCGCCTTAATCAAATGGAGTTCTACACAATCAAAAAGCTCTGCTGAGCAAGTAGAAAAACTGTTTGATATCGCAGTACAAAGAAGCCCTTCTACAAAAAGAGCAATAGAAAAAGAACTACATATTCAAAGTTTTGTAAGTACCGAGGTGAAATTGGTGATTGCTAATGCTGCGAATAAAAAACGTTGAAACAATAATGCAGCGACACTTATGTCGCTGCATTATGAAATTGTTAACCTTCTAATTGAAAGTCGTACACTGAGCCTAAGCTAAGTAGCTGCGTAAGCTCATCTAGAGCTTGGTAGCTTTCAGTTAATAGTGCTGAGTCTGCAAAGTCGTTAGCAGTTAATTTATCGCGGTAGTTACGTTTTGCCCAATCACACAATAGGGTGTATTTAGTGTCGGTCAAAATAACCTCAGGGTTTATTGCAGCAAGTTCTTGCTCGTTCACGGCTACACGTAAACGCAAGCAAGCAGGGCCGCCGCCATTTTTCATACTTTGACGAAGGTCGAAAAACTGCACTTGGTTTACTGGGTTATCTGCCATGATCATTTCTTCAATATAGGCATTTACTGCGCTGTTACGTTTACACTCTTGTGGTGCTACTAATAACATAGAACCATCGGCTAAGCTCACTAGCTGGCTATTAAATAAGTAACTACTTACTGCGTCTTGAATACTTACTTTACTTGTTGGTACTTCAATAATATAAAATTCTTTACTGCCAATATACGCTTCGCGAATGTCTTGCAATGCTTGTTTTTGATTTAAAAAAGCTTGCTGGTGGCATAAAAGAACGTTGGCATTTCCTACTGCAATCACATCGTTATGAAACACACCTTGGTCAATCACATCTGGATTTTGCTGCAGTAAAATTTGGCTTGAATCTTTTAAGTTATGCAAACGACAAATTGCTTCTGAGGCTTCAAGTGTTTGCCTTGCTGGAAACTTAGCTGGTTTTGGTAGTTGGCTATTAAAAGCACTGGCACCAAATACAAACATTTCAAGACCTTCGTCGCCGTGGTTATCACAAAAGCGAGTATGGTTTGCTGCACCTTCATCACCAAAAAAACCTTGGTCGGGTAAATGAGTATGGTGCGCAAAGTACTTGTCGTTATTAAACATTGCTTTTAATAAGCGTGTTGTAGTGGCAGGCTCTAATGAGCGATGAAATTTATTATTTAAGTTTGCTGAAGTAAAATGTACTTTGCCGTCGGTTGTATCAGGAGATGGCGATACTGTAGCTGCATTTGCTGTCCACATTGCCGATGCAGAGTAACAAGCACGTAATAATATAGGATCTGCTTTAAATGCTTTGTGAATTACTTGAGCATCGTTGCCTGTAAAGCCTAAACGGCGCAATACGTTTAAGTCGGGGCGCGCATGGGGAGCAAATACACCTTGAGTTAGGCCTTTGTCGTGCATGGCTTTCATTTTTTCAAGACCTTGAAGCACAGCCTCTTGAGGGTTTGAAAAACTTGCAGCATTATTTAACGAGGCAACATTACCGTACGACAAACCAGCATAGTTGTGAGTAGGACCAACTAAACCATCAAAATTAACTTCCAAAGCGTGCATACACGTTCCAACTAAAAATTTTCAATAGGGTGCAACAATACAACGCAATAGGGCTGCTTGCAAAGTTATAAACGCAGTGTTTTTACTAATTTTTTGATGTTTTTATATGTATGATTTTTTGTAGGGAGCTTCGTTTTTATATTCGGTGGCTAATAAGTAGTTGAAGAAGGTTTATTCATCAATTTCATAGTGCGCAAAAGCTTAGCATAAAGAAAGTTTATATAATGAAGCTTTATGCAAAGCCTTTACACAATACGATGTTACTTAACATAGGCGCGTTCTTTTTCTGCCGTAGTACGAGTATTAGTAGGATCGTTAACTTGCCAAACGCTAATGTCTAAACGCCATAAAAGGTAAAGGGTATTGTATAAGTTGTACATGGTTTTTTCCTTGGTATTTTCACTGAACACATCAGTCTATAGGAAGAAGTATGCCAACATTAAGTTGAATATTTTATGAATAGAAATCATATATTTAGTATTTAAGTGTAAATACATATTTAAGAGTTAGCACCAAAGTGGTGAAGCCTCGCAAAGTAATATACCAATACGGTGCATTTCAAACAAAAGCCCTGCAACTATGTGCAAGGCTTTTTAAAAAAATACAGTCACTCAAAAAGTAAATTAACGACCTACTTTTCCTTTTACTAAAGGCTCGAACGACATCACTTTAAATTTACCGTGGCTTTGATTTTTGCCATTATTAAGTACTGGCGAGTTATGTAAGTCGTCAACGGTAAAATATATTTTATGATCAGCCCCGTAGCTAAAACCATCAGGCCAGCTGAGGCGATCGTCTTTAAATAATACTTCGTAGTCGCCAGATGGTTTAACTACACCAATTGCGCCGTTGGTTATATCGGTTACATACACATTACCGCCACCGTCAACAATAATACCGTCTGAAATTGGCTTAGTACCATAACGCATTACTTTATCTTCAAGTGTTTTAGCCGAAAGGCTCTTGTTATTTATATCGCTGGTGGCAATGCGGTAAACCGACGTGCCCGACATAGATCCAAAGTAAAGCCAGTCTTCGTTAGGGTCAAGCGTAATAGGGTTTACACCTAAACGGGCAGGTTGTCCGCCAAGGCTCATTGTGCGGCCATCAATAACCATATCTATATTTTCGGCTGTGGTGTAATGGCTATCTTGTAATACTCTGCGTGCGACACCTGTTTTAAGGTTTACGGTAATAATAGCGGCTTGGCTGCCTTGTGCTGTGTCAGCAATGTATACAACGCCATGTTTATTATCGATGACTAAATCGTTTAAAAACGAGGTGTCGGTGATGGTTGGCTTAGCGAGGTAAATAATTTTATGCAGTTGCTCTTTGTTTGTATCCCAACCCACTAAGCGCCCAGCATGATCTGGTCCTGAAGTGTCAAGCATCCACAAAATACCATCACTTGATACGTTTATACCGAGTACATCGTAAAAACCTTTACCGTTGTTATACGCGTAAGCCCATTCTTTATTAGGGTAGGGCTTAGTTGTGCCATCGCTCAAAAGCTCCATAATTTTTTGTTTTTGACCAAAAAAACCATGTACAGATAAAAACTTTCTACCCGATGGGGTAATAGCAATATTACCTGGTGGGTGCTGCGCATCAAAAGTTGCTACAGTATGTAGGTCGCTGTTATTAGCAAATACAGGGTTGATGCCAAGTAATGCCGTGCTGCATGCGGCAACTAAGAGTAATTTTTTAATGTGAGTCATTTTAAGTAGAACCTTTTAAAACACGTTATGGTTTAAAAATAAGAACCTAATCGGCTAAATCGCTTACGACTAAATCGAGTAATTGCATAAGTTGCTGTGCTTGCGTTGTATCAATACTATTAAATTTGCATAAAATATTTTTTGGAATATCGGCTGCTTTTAACTTGAGTGAATGACCATGTTGAGTTAATTGTACGAGACGTTTGCGCTTGTCGTGCTCATCTTTAATAACAGCAAGTAATGATTTGTCGCTCATTTTTTTGAGTATTTGGGTCATTGCACCGCCATCGATCGCAGTTTTATCAATAAGATCTGCAATAGTTACTTTGTCTTCTTCCCATAGTGCCATCATCACTACGTATTGCGGGTAGGTTAAATTAAGAGCGGCAAGAGGTGCTCTATAAGCGCGAGCAATACTGTTCGATGCCATATATAAGCGATGGCATAGTTGATTTTTTAATTTTAATTGCTCAAACGACATAACTTTATCCTTCATTTCAATACATGCTATTTTAATTTGCATACAAAGTATTTGCAATCTCTAATTACTTGTTCTATTATTTTGCACACAAACTAAATTGATTGATATTTTTAAACTTTGGAGTTCATTATGAATGTATTACAAAACGTAGCTTACACAGCAAAAGCAACTGCAACTGGTGGTCGTGAAGGCGTAGCTAAATCTGATGATGGTCGTTTAGATGTAAATTTATCAACACCTAAAGGCTTAGGCGGCGATGACGGACAAGGCACTAACCCAGAGCAATTATTTGCCGCAGGTTATGCTGCATGTTTTATTGGCGCTCTTAAATTTGTAGCGGGTAGCGAAAAAATAGATTTACCAAGCGACACGCATATTGACTCACAAGTGTCTATTGGTGCTATTGAAGGCGGTTTTGGTATTGCGGTAAAACTAGCTGTATCACTAGGTGATATGGATAAAGCAGCTGCGCAAACACTTGTAGATAAAGCACACCAAGTATGCCCATATTCAAACGCAACACGTGGCAACATTGAAGTAGAGCTTTCTGTTATTTAATAACTAAATAAAGAAAAGCTATAAAAGCACACAACGACAATTAGTCGTTGTGTGCTTTTTTGCATTTAAGGCATAAAAATTAATATACGGTAAAACGTATATTCACTATTCCATATATTGTTATTTTGTTTTATTGTGTATGCATAAGCACAGTGAGGACAATATGGAACAATTTAATCCACTTCAATTTTATAAATGTCTAGCAGACGATACTCGCCTAAAAGCAATGCTGCTAATTAGTCACGAAGAAGAGCTGTGTGTATGCGAGCTTGTTGCTGCACTTAAATTAAGCCAACCTAAGGTATCTCGCCATTTAGCACAGTTAAGACAATGCGGATTATTGAGCGACCGTAAACAAAATCAATGGGTGTACTACAGTATTAACAAAGCACTGCCAGAGTGGGCTAAAAATGTATTAACGCAAACGCTTACTGCTAACCCTTCATTTTATGAAAACGATTTAACGCGCTTAAACGCTATGGGTAATCGCCCTGAACGTGCAGCTAGCTGTTGTAACTAATAAATTAACTCATTAAAGGTATTTAATTATGACTATTAAAGTAGGTATTAACGGGTTTGGCCGTATGGGGCGTTTAACACTGCGTGCAGCAGTTGATTGGCCAGAAATAGAGTTTATTAAAGTAAATGATGTAGCGGGCGATGCTAAAACCCACGCTCATTTAATTGAATTTGACTCAGTACACGGGCGTTTAGCGCAGCAGGTTACAAGTAACGATAATTCATTTAGTGTAGGTAAACACACTCTTTTAGTAACGAATAACAAAACCATAAATGAAACGGATTGGTCAGATTGCGACGTGGTTATTGAAGCCAGTGGAAAAATGAAAACCACTGAGCTGTTAAATCAATACTTAGCGCAAGGTGTTAAGCGCGTAGTAGTAACTGCTCCTGTAAAAGAAGATGGTATTTTAAATATAGTAATGGGTGTAAACGATAACCTTTATAACTCCGATGAGCATAAAATTGTTACTGCCGCTTCTTGCACAACTAACTGTTTAGCGCCAATCGTAAAGGTATTGCAAGAAAAAGTAGGCATTAAACACGGCTCAATGACCACCATACATGATATTACCAATACTCAAACTATTATAGATGCACCCCACAAAGACCTACGCAGAGCGCGTTCATGCGGTACTAGTTTAATACCAACAACAACAGGCAGTGCAACAGCCATTACGCATATTTTTCCTGAGCTTAAAGGTAAATTAAACGGTCATGCTGTGCGTGTACCACTTACAAATGCATCAATTACTGATTGCGTGTTTGAGCTTGAGCGAGGCGTAACACAAAGTGAAGTGAATGACTGGTTTAAAGACGCTGCAAATACTGAGCTTAAAGGTATTTTAGGTTATGAAGAAAGACCGCTTGTATCGGTAGATTACAAAACAGATCCACGTAGTTGCACCATAGATGCGCTTTCAACTATGGTAATTAACAACACTCAGCTTAAATTATACGCTTGGTATGATAACGAATGGGGTTATGCAAACCGTACCGCTGAGCTAATGCTTAAAGTTGCACAAAGTGATTTGGTTTAATCTCGTTTAAAAAGGTTTAAATTCATGCTTGCGCAGTTAGCTAATTTACCAAGCTCTATAAAACAATATTTAATAATTACCGGTAATTACTGGGCATTTACCCTTACTGATGGCGCACTAAGGATGCTGGTGGTGCTGTATTTTCATCAGTTGGGTTATGGTGCATTTGCAATAGCCATGTTGTTTTTGTTTTATGAAATTTTTGGCGTAATCACCAATTTAGTAGGTGGATGGCTAGGAGCATATTTAGGGTTAAACAAAACCATGAATGTAGGGCTTGGGCTACAACTTGTAGCTTTAGTCATGCTTTGCGTGCCAGGAGATTGGCTAACCGTTGCCTATGTTATGGCAGCGCAAGCACTGAGTGGTATTGCTAAAGACTTAAATAAAATGAGCGCAAAAAGTGCCATTAAGTATTTAGTACCAAAGGGAGACGATGGGCAAAACCAATTATATAAATGGATTGCCATACTTACAGGGTCTAAAAATGCTTTAAAAGGGGTGGGCTTTTTTTTAGGCGGCTTGCTACTTACGTTATTTGGGTTTGTAGGTGCTTTATTGAGTTTAATTACTTTGCTAAGTATTGCTTGGATTATTAGTTTAATTTTTTTAAAAAGCGATATTGGTAAAGCTAAAAGCAAACCTAAGTTTAAAGAGTTATTTTCTAAGTCCCGCGCAATAAATTTACTTAGTGCCGCGCGTTTATGCTTGTTTGCTGCACGCGATGTATGGTTTGTAGTGGCACTACCTGTGTATTTAGCTGCTCAGTTTAACTGGGACCATTGGTGGGTGAGTGGTTTTATTGCCTTGTGGGTTATTGCTTATGGATTAGTACAATCTCAAGCACCGCGCATTACAGGGCTAAACATCAATAACTTACATACCGTTAAAAAAGCATATTGGTGGGTTGTTTTATTAAGTGGTGTAACAGGTGTTTTGGCATTGCTGATGCAATTTGATATAGCAGTACACTTTACACTCATTATTGGATTATTCATTTTTGGTGGCGTATTTGCAGTAAACTCGTCGTTGCACAGTTACTTAATTGTAAGTTTTGCTAAAAATGATGGTGTGTCGCTCGACGTTGGTTTTTATTATATGGCCAATGCGATAGGGCGCTTGCTTGGTACTGTGCTTTCTGGTTGGATTTTTCAGATGTACGGACTTAATGCATGCTTATGGGTGAGTGTGTGTTTGTTAATTGCAGCTTCAATTATAACTGTTCGTTTAGCCAAGCATTAAAAATTCAACTTATTGTATTTAATTCAGTTAGTTTAGTGATATTCATAGCTTCCTTTTCAAAAACTACTAAACTGTAACGGTAGTTTAATCAAAAGGTGTGTTTAATGCGGGAAATATCGTTAGCAAAAAAGTTACTCTGGCTTAGTGTCGGCAGTATATTTATAACAGTACTGGTGCTTTCGAGCATATTATGGTGGCAATTATCATCAAGTAATGAACAATTAGCGACCAAGTCTGAAGAATACATTGTTGCAGAAGTTGAAGAAAAACTTAATGCCAATGCCGCTGTTTATGGTGAAAGAATTGCTGGGTTTATAAATGAGGCTTACAGGGTTCCATATTCATTAGCCGCTTTACTTGGTGACTCAGCAAAGCAAAATACTTTGGATCGAAATGCAGTTGTAAGTATAAATCGCGCTGTTTTAGAGCAAAACACGCTTTTATCATCTATTTATTCGCAGTTTGAGGCTAATGCTTATGACGGGCAAGATTCTCAATATCAACAAGGTTTTAAGCATTCAGTTGATGGTGCAGGTACATTAGAAGTTTATATTACTCGCGATCAAAATGGTGTAATTGAGCAGCAAAAAGTAGCTAATGCAGCCGATAAATACATTACAACGTTAAATGAGTTTGGTATTCGCGAAGCTCAGTGGTACTTGTGCGCTAAAGATACACTCAAGCCTTGTATTATGGAACCTTACCTATACGAAATACCGTCGGGCGATTCGGTTATGCTTACTTCTTTAACTGTGCCTATTTTGAAATCAGGGCAGTTTATTGGTTTAGCTGGTGTTGATTTAACGCTTCCGACCTTTCAGGCGTTGACCGAGAAGCTATCTCAACAACTATATAACGGACAAGCTAAAGTAACCTTATTGAGCGATTTAGGTTTAGTTGTAGGCAGTAGTCACTATAAAAATAAGCTAGGGCGTCCAATTAAAGAAGCCGTTAGTTCTAATATATTTAATGATATTGAAAAGTCTAAAGGACAAAGCGGTATTTTTAAAACTAATAACGAATACCTCGTTAATTACCCAATAAATATTAAATTAGCCAATAAACAATGGTCATTAATAATTGAAGTGCCAACAGAGCTTGCACTTGCAGGCCCTCAAGCGCTAGAAAAAAATATGCAAGAAACGGCAACGTCACTTGGGTTTATTATTTTAATAACAGGTTTAGCTATTGCGGTAGTCGCCTTTATTGTTATGAAATTAGTAATTGCAGGTGTAATAGCGCCGCTACAACAAATTCAACAAAGAGTTGATAACCTTGCAAGTTCTGAAGGCGATTTAACGCATACACTACACGTTGATAGCCACGCAGAGCTTATTGCTTTAGCTGGTGGATTTAATCGATTTTTAACTAAATTACGTGATTTAATCTCTGAGCTAAAAGATGTATCTGAACAAACTAAACAGCAAGGTGAAATTGCTCAAAGTATAGCAATTGATACTAAACATAATGTTCAATCGCAATTTCAAGAAATTGAAAGTGTGGTAACAGCAATGAACGAAATGAGCGCGACAGCGCTTGAAGTTGCAAGAGCATCAGAGCAATCTGCGCAACAAGCTGACGAAATAAATGGTTTAGTGGTTAGCAGTGAATCAAGCTTATCGTCAGCCATGACGCAAGTTAAGACTATGTCAGAAGAAATTAAAGAAGCAAATCAAGCAGTAGAAAAAGTTGCCTCGCGTAGTAAAGATATTACACAAATTTTAGATGTAATTCGTACTATTTCGGAGCAAACAAACTTACTTGCACTTAATGCTGCAATTGAAGCTGCGCGTGCGGGAGAGCATGGTAGGGGCTTTGCAGTAGTTGCCGACGAAGTAAGGGCACTTGCTTCTAAAACTCGTTCATCAACCGATGATATTAGTAAGTTAATTGATAGCCTATTACATGAGGTTGGTAATGCTTCAACTGTAATAGAAAAAGGCGTAGTAAGAGCTCAAGATGCAGTTGACGAAACGTCTGTTGCGTTTGATGCCTTGCATAGTGTGGTGGTTAAAGTTGATGAAATAACAAATCAAATAACACACATTGCAACTGCTGCAGAAGAGCAAAGCTTAGTAACTGAAGAGATTAATCGTAACTTGACGCTTATATCTGATGCGGCTTCACAGCTTTCTGATTTATCTTCTCAAGCGGGTGATAGTAGCGAAATGCTTAACAAACTAGTAGCGAAACAAGATTCAGAACTTAATAAATTAAAAACATAATATTTATTTAATGTTCAGATAAAATAAAAACGGCAGTAATTTAATTACTGCCGTTTTTTTATTCAAATAATTGAGGGTAAAGCAGTTATAAGCTTTTTATGATCTTAAACATTTGATTGATCATAGGCTGAGCTAATGACTCCACACCTGGGCGGTTAAAATAACCACGTAGTCCAGTAAATTGAACTTCAAAAAATCGTGCATATTCTTGCGCGGATATATTATTACTCAACTCATTCTTTTCAATTGCTTGCTCAAAAAGAACCGAAAGGTAGTTTTCAAATTTATCAGCTAAATCTAAACTTAGTTGATATAAATTGCTGTCTTTATCGGCAAATTCGCAATTGGCTTTTACCAACATACAAATAGCACTCGGTGTACTTTCTTTTTTTGTGACTACATCTTCAACAAAGGCACGTAAACCACCAAGAATACTATCTGATGTAGATAGGCACTCTTTAATTTGGCTTTCCATTTGCACTGTGTAGTCTTTTAGCGATTCAATATAAAGTCCTTCTTTTGAACCGAAAGCAGAATAGATACTCCCGGGACGCATGTTTACAGCATCTTGTAGATCACGCGTTGAAGTAGCATGAAAACCCTTCTCCCAAAATAGCTGACTTGCAAGGCGGACAACGGTCTCGCGCTCAAACTTCACCTTATTAACCATGTTGTTTCTCAATTAATTTGAACATTTGCTCAATTTTAACTTGAACAGTCGCTCAAAATCAAATATTATGTGTCTCGAAGTTACTTAAACCTAATTATTTATTGGAGCTAAACATGACAGAATTTACTTTATACACAGCAGAAAACGCACCTGAAGAATCAAAATCTCTAATGGCTGACTCAGTAGCTGCATTTGGTATGGTACCTAACTTACACGCAGTAATGGCTGAAGCACCAACATTACTTAAGGGTTATCAAGTACTGCATGACCTATTCCAAAAAACATCGTTCAATGCAGAAGAGCTAACAGTTGTATGGCAATCAATTAACGTTGAGCACGCATGTCATTACTGTGTACCTGCACATAGCGCAATTGCTGCGTCAATGAACGTTGACCAAGGTATTGTTGACTCACTAGTAGATAAAACACCACTAGCAAATCCTAAACTTGAAACGCTTCGTGAAACAACACTAGCAATGGTGCGTGAGCGTGGTGTAATTAGCGATGAGCAAATTGAAAAATTCTTTGCAGCAGGTTACGGCAAGCAGCAACTACTTGAAATCATTGTTGGTTTATCTCAAAAAGTAATGAGCAATTACACAAACCACCTTGCAAATACACCAGTTGATGCACCATTTAAAAAGTTCGTAAAATAATTTACATACTTTAATAATACAAAAGGCAGCTTAAGCTGCCTTTTGTATTTTAAATACCGCTCTGAAAGCTATTTAAATTTAACAGCCTTCGTACTTTTTATGTAGGTACGAGTTTCGGATTTAGTCCACTCGCCCTTTTTAAGATAAGTTGTTGAAACAATAAATTTATCGTCTTTTAAATCATTGGTCGACTTAACTTTAGTAATACCTTCTTTATTGCCCGTTACATCTTCATAAGCTACAAACTGAGTTGGGCTTAACACCTTTATTATGCCTTTCGTATAAAAGCCTGCTGTAGTGAAATAATAAAAAACTAATGACTTCTTTTTACTATCATAAAAAATAGTAGATTCGCCACCATATTCGCCCTCATTAATTGAGTGCATAGTACGAATAGCTTTACCATTAAGCGCTCGCTCCCATTTACTTATGTCTTGAACTGGCTTTGTGTTTTTTTCTGCTACTTTAAAGTTAGCCTGCCAAGTGCCCAAGTAAGGTTGAAACACGGCTAATTCTTTATCAAGTAGCAGGTTATTTTGATCGGCATAGCTATTAGTAAATGCGCAAAGGCATAACGCTAAGAATAGCGTTTTAAAATATGTCATAATTTAGCTCTTTTTATTTTAGTGTTTTGTAATTTCTAGTATAGGCGATAATTAATTGATAAAGAAAATATTAATAATATTTGCGAGTGTCTTTATAGGCATCTTATGGTTAGCTTATTTAACGCACTACACATCTATTTATGTACCAAGCTATGTAAGTGGATTGAGCGCTTTAACATTTTTAATATATGCATGGGATAAACGTAAAGCCAAACAATCAACACACAAAAAAGTAAATCGAATATCAGAGCGTACATTACAGTTATTCGCGCTTTTTGGTGGGTGGCCTGGTGCATTAATAGCTCAGCAATTATTGCGTCATAAATCGCAAAAACAACGGTTTATAATTGTACTGTGGGTTTGTATATTAATTAATTTGAGTGTGATCGGGTTTTTAGGGTATGTACTTTTAGTAAGGAATTAATATGCCTTTATAAATAAAAGGCATATTTTAAATAGAGCTAAGTAACTTATTGAGCTGCTTGGCTTTCTTCTTTTTTAGTTAGTTGAATTGTTAAGATTGTTTTTTTATCAACTGAGATCCATTTTCTATATGTATCGTAGCCTTTTTTACTTACTTCAACATCGTATTTACCTGCATCTAGTTCTATTGCAGCTTTATATACAGGCGCTATATTCATAATACGTACGCGAGCATCAGCTGGAGTCGTAATAACCGTTAATGAAATTGGTGCATTTGCTTCACTTGTTTCAGCAGCAGATTCAGCAGCAACGGCTTCTTCAACAGGTTGCTGTTTTTCAACACTAGAAGTTGTAGAACAACCGCTTAACAATAATATAGCCACTATTGAGCTTAATCTTTTCATAAATTCTCCATAAAAGTCATCAAAAATGTAAAGGTTGCAAAAATCATGGAGGTTTGTGTATGAAGATAAGCCTAACTATCCATCCTTGACCTTTGTTTTAATAAAAAACGATTCGTAGTTTAATATGTATTCAGTATATGTTCAAACGCCGTAAGTTTTATTTGGAATATAAATGAGTTTATTGGCTAAATAATAAAATAAAACCAATAAGCATCATTCATATATTGTCGTATAAATAGTTAATTACTAGATTACAAAATATTATCTAAAGATTTAGTAATAGCCTCGCTTCTTTCAACTAATTGCTCAGCTGTTTTGTACATTCTTTTTTTCATTAAATTATTTGCCATAGTGATATAGCGTTTAGATAACTCTTTTTTTAGAGATAGAAGAGGAGAGAAGTTTTCAGGCAATTCATCTGATTGCGAGTTTACTAATTCTTCAAACTCTAAGAGGTCTTTATAATCTGTTATTTCGTCAAGCTTTTCTTCGTAACGAGTAAATCTTGGTTGATAAAATACAATAGCCGCTTGAGTCGGAAAAACGACTTGTTCACCCATCTCCAACTTTTTATTATAAGTTGTTAAGGCATTAATAGCTGATTCTCTTTTTAATAAGTCAGCTATAAGCTCGCCAGCTTTTTTATTATTGGCAAACACAACTTTTCCAACATTAAGTAAGCTTTGTTGAGAATTAACGTCATCATTTTCTATTGCTGTGTTCAAAGCTGCCTGGAAGTTTTCTAGGTGCACTTCTGATGGCTGATATACATAATTACTATCTACCGTTTTTAAATCTGAAACAAGTTCAGTAATATTATTTTGACCTTCTTCACTGTAACGTGATTGCTCTAGTAGTAAGTCTATTCTTGACGTTATATCTGAAATAATAGACTGACGCTCCCTTAGTACACTTTCAAGCTGTATTGACAGCTTTTCTGAGTCAGGGTAATAATCTAGTGCTTTATTATAAATAGTAATAGTTTTATCAAAGTCTTTGAACTCGCTGCCATTTCCGTTGAATTTATTTGCCTCAGACTCAAAGTTTTCTAAAATGTTAGGTTGATTTACTCTTAATAGACCTTGTTTTAGGACGTTATATTGAGGAGGAATTTCACTTAGTTGACCAATTATTGACGGACCCTGCCACGACATCCAAGTTTCTACTTGCTGATTAATAGCTAATGCATTATCGAGTTTAGCTTCTAATTGCTTCAAATCGCTTGTGGTCGATGTGTGATATTGACCAGCTAAAAAGGCGACGGCTATAGATGTTATTGCAATTGCAATTGCCGGCTTGAAGTTTGTATTGTAAGACTTATAGATGTTTTCTAAATTTTTAGGTCTTTGTGCTGCACTAAGAGATAACGCTTTTTTAACATCTTTCCATAACCATAAAGGGCAATGGCTAGGGCGTTTAACGACGTTATTTTGAGGTAATTTATCAGCAGCAATTCTATTAAATGGATGCTTACTACTTAATAATTCATAAGCAATACACGCATATGAAAATATATCGTCTTTAATTGACGCTTTGTTACCTTTTAATTGTTCAGGGCTGGCGTAAGTTGGAGTATAACCACCAATAGAATCAGTACTATTTGCATCATTTACAGCATACTTATCGTCATTACTTTTTTGCTTTGCTATACCAAAATCTAAAACTTTTAACTCACCATTAGAGTTTAAAATAACATTAGAAGGCTTGAGATCATTATGTATAACACCTTGGTTATGTGCGTATATAAGTGCATCAGCAAGTTGCTCTAAAATCACTTTTGCTTTTTTATAAACCATTCCATTTGGTTTGTTACGCTTTATTATTTGTTCTAGTGTTTCGCCTTCAACCCACTCCATAGTGACATAAAACAAATCACCATCAGAGTCAGCTGAGTAAACTTTTACAATATTAGGATGAGCTAATTGCTGAGTTTTAACTGCTTCATCTTTTAGCAGCGCAATAGCCTCTTCTGAATGAGAAAACTCTTCAAGTAAAATTTTAATTGCAACAAAGGCTTCGGGTCTACTCGCGTTTTCTAAAAAAGTATCGCGAGCTCGATAAATATAGCTCATGCCACCTTGACCAATAAGCTCTTCTATTAAATATCGACCAGAGATTGTTTTACCAAGTAAATTTAATTGGGTTTTTCTTGCGGCTGTTTTGTGCTTAGTATCAAGGGAAGCAATTTGAGTTTTATCATTATTGTTATTTATACTGCTCATTATAAATCCTTTTATTGTGTTTAATTGAATAATCGAGGTGTTAAATATTTTACACTAGTATCAATCTTCCCTCTGATATTGACATACATTTTTACAAAATTATCTCGTCTTAGCAATGTTTCAATCAGCAATAAACTTTATATAGCCTTAATAGAGCTAGTTAATAGGTCATATTTCTATTTATAGGTGTATTTTTGTATATATTGGTTCGCATCATTTTATATGGTTAAGTTGAGTTTTAGTATTTATAAGCTATTGTTTTGTATGTTTATGTTGATTTGAGGTTTTAAATTAACCGAAAAAAGATAAAGCAAATTATATGAGATAAAGAAAAAAGGTGTAGATAGAATTTTTATTTCTATTTTACTACTTTTTGCATATTACATATAAAGACGATAATAAAATTTCAGCAATAAAAACTTCAATAATAGCCACTTTAAAAAGTGCGTTTATTTATCTTAATGACAAGTATATTTTTTATATATTAATTTCAATGTTGACAATAGTTTCGCTTCTCATTTATCCTAGCAACACTACAGATTTATGGGACTAACTTATCAAATGGAACTGATACTAAATATAACCAGTTATCATAGACTCTCACCTGAAATTGAAGCTTCAAAAAAAATACAAGAAAACTTAATTTTTGGTCGTTCTGAATCATGCGATTGGCATCTACCAGACCCTGAAAAAATTATATCCAGTAAGCATGGCAATATTAAAAAAGAAGGTGATGCTTTTTATCTTTATGATAATTCAACGAATGGTATTTTTGTAAATTTTGCGGTTGCGCCATTAGGTGAAGGTAATAAACATCGTTTAGCTAATGAAGATGTACTAACTGTTGGCGACTTTCAAATTTCAGTGAAGCTAGAAGAGCTGCAATCAAGCTTTGCAAATGATGTACCTGCTTATTCAAAGCCTGACTTTGAAAGCAGCAGAGTGCAAGATAAACCAGTTAAATCATTCTCACAACCTCAGGACTTCTTGAACGAATCTATTTTGGATGAATCAATGCCTGAAATTTCTATGGTGCAAGAGTCATTCTCTAATTCAGTTGATAAAATACCTGAAGATTGGGATGATCTTTCTAGTCTAATGAATAGCGATCCTGCACCTGAAATAATATCTGCACCTGAAATAGCTCCAACTCCTAGGGTAGAAAGCGTTCAACCTCCAAAGGTTTCTAGCCCAAATAAAGTTGTATCAAATAAGCAAAAAACTAATTCAACTCCCAAGATTGTTAAGCAAGGTAGTTCAAATTTATCTGAGGCCTTTTTAAAAGGCTTAGGGGTAAACCAAGAGTTACAAAACACGCTAGACGATGAAGAACTTTGGTTTGAGATGGGGCAAAGCCTAAATTTGTTACTCACTGGCGTTATGGAATCGCTGCGTCAAAGAGCAACAGTTAAAAGTCAGTTGCGACTAAATCATACAATGTTTCAAACAAAACAGAATAATCCATTAAAGTTTTCTGCAAGTATAGATGATGTTATTCAGAATCTATTCATTAGAAATAGTGCAAGCTTTTTGAATTCTGAAGAATCGATTAAAGAAAGCTTTGCTGATACACGAAAACATGAACATGCTTTGATAGCAGGTGCAACCGGTACATTAAAAGGATTGTTAGAACAGGTATCTCCCACTCATATTAACCAGCAGGCTACTGATACGACTAGCGTACTAAGAATAATTCCTGGGCAAATAGAAGCTAAATCTTGGAAATTATACCAACAATTACACAATGATCTTTATCAAGAAATAAACTCAAAAGGCGCTATGGCTATGTCTGATGACTTTTTGAAAGCATATAATGATAAAGTTAAAGAAATAGATTAGAAAGGATCAAATTAATGTATAAAATCAGGCTCTATTTACTGAGTTTTAGTTTACTATTTTTAGTGTTAGGTTGTGAAACGGTTAATCGGTTTGTTCCACCTTCAACAGATTTAGCGATAAATGTGTCTAAAGATGTAAATCCAGATATATCTGGAAGACCTTCTCCTGTCGTAATGAAAATATTTGAACTGAGCTCAAGAGCAATTTTTGACACTCAAGATTTTTTCAGCTTATACGATAATCCTGAACAATTACTTGGGCCTGATTTATTAAAAAAAGATGAACTAGAATTACAGCCAAGTACTATTCAAAACTATAAAATGAGTTTAAATCGTAATACTCGCTATGTTGGAGTTGTTGTAGCCTATAGGAATATAGACCAAGCCAGATGGAGAGCCGTAATTGAGGTCGATCCTACTGGGTATGATGATATTGACGTGAATGTTGAAGCTATAGCTACATACATGAGAGAAAAATAAAAGGATTTATAAAATGAGTGATAACACTCGTGTTGCTTGGACTGAAGGAATGTTTTTAAGGCCGCAACACTTTCAACAATCAGATAAGCATATCTCCAATGTGATTAAACAAGTTTGCAATAGCAACCTTGTTTCACCTTGGGGAGTGGTTGATTTAAGCATAGATACAGAATTGTTAAGTACAGGTCAATTTGCTGTTGAATCATTATTCGCTATTACGCCTGATTTATTTCCTATAGAAATGCCTCAATCGACGGCTTTACCAGAGCCTTTAATTGTTAGCAAAGATGTTTACGATCAAGTTATTTATCTTGCTATTCCGGCTTTGAAAAATAGTGGAGTAAACCTTTCTGATGCAGAAGATAAATCAGTAACTCGTTATAAATTACATGATTTAACTGTAAGCGATGACTTGTTAGGTAGCCAATCTCAAGAAATTATTCAAGTTGCTAAAGTACATGGCAAACTTATGCTTTCATCAGATGACCATTCTGGATATATAGTACTTCCATTAGCTAGAATAATTGAGGTATCGAGTGAAGGCGCGATTAAGTTAGACAGTAAATATATACCTCCTTGTCTAAAAGTTGGGTTAAACAAACCATTATCTAGTCTTGTAAGAGAAATTGGTTCAATGATTAAACAGCGCGCTGAAAATATCGCGGTAAGATTATGTCAAGGATATGCCGGTAGTACTTCAGTCGCTGACTTCATAATGCTTCAAACACTAAATAAATACGATGCTGTTTTTGAAAACCTATTATCTGCAAGTAATATACACCCAACAACCTTATACACTCGATTGATTGAACTAGCGGGTGAGCTTGCAACATTCAGTACGGTTAATAAAAGAGTTCCAACTTTACCTAAATACGACCATTTAAACTTAGGCGGTGTATTTAGTGAAATAGTTAGCTTTTTATATCAATCGCTAAGCCACGTAATAGAACAAACCGCAACAGAAATAAAACTCGAGCAAAGCAAGTTTGGTATTTCGTTTGGTGCATTGAAAGATAAATCAATCCTAAGTGCTGCCCAGTTTGTTTTAGCTATTAAAGCAAGCGTGCCACATGAAGAGTTACGTAAAATTCTGCCTTCACAAATAAAAATTGGTAGCGTTGAAACGATTCGAGACCTTGTTAATAATCAAATACCAGGTATTACAATTAGTAACTTACCTACGGCACCAAGGCAAATACCTTACCATGCAGGCTTTCATTATTTTGAGCTAAATATGCATGGAGAACACTGGGATAAGTTACGCTCAAGTGGAGGTATAGCACTTCACATTTCAGGTAATTACCCTGAGTTGCAACTAAGCCTTTGGGCTATTAGAACTTAACTTTAATAAGGAAGAGTTTCAATGGATGAAACCATTATCAAACCACGCCCTGGTCGATTAGGGCGTGAAGCCTCACAAAAAACAAGTGCAGATAATAATGCCGACAAGACAGTAATGTCGGTTGAGTCGCCTTCTACTAAATTACCAGAAAACTCTAAGGTTTCTATATTTAAAAATCCTTTAATGGAAGCTGCTACAGATTGTTTTTCGCTTGTTATTTCTATTAATCAATCAACAGAAATGAGTAATTTAGCCGCATTGAAGCACCGCTGTGTTGAAGCTATAAAACGTTTTGAAGGTGAAGTTAGAAATCAAGGTTTATCAAAAGATATTATTAATAATTCTCGCTATTGTTTATGTGCGATTTTAGATGAGTCAGTACTAAACTCATCATGGAGTTCAATGGAATGGGCTGATGAAAGTTTACTTTCTACATTTCATAAAGAAACGTTTGGCGGTGAATATTTTTATACTTTACTTGATAGTGCCCTTGGTCAACCTGAAAAAAACAAACAGTTTTTAGAGCTACAATACCATTGTTTTAATTTGGGCTTTAAAGGTAAATACAGACTTGATTCTACCGGAAGTAGTAAAGTTGAAGAGTATAGATCTCAACTATATCATTTACTTAATCAATTAGATGGTCCAATAAATAATAAACTATCACCAAATTGGAAAGAGCGAGTTGCAGCCGGCGTTGAATTAAGAAATCAAGTGCCATTATGGGTTATTTTTTCTGTTTTAGGTTTAATATTATTAGCCGTATACCTTTTCATTAATATGAGACTTAACAACGAAGTTTTTGAAATTAATGAAAGACTATCTGCTATTCACCCGCTGGCAAAAGAACAAACTATAGATACTAAAAATAATCAACTGTTAGTGCTAGAGCAGCTTATGCAGACAGAGATTCAAATGGGTATTGTGGCTATTACTAAAAATAATGATCGCATCCGAATTTCTATTAGCAATGAAAGCTTGTTTAATCCGGGGGAATCAACATTATTACCTTCATTTCAACCAATCCTCGAAAAGTTAGCATTAAGTTTAGAAGGCACTAAAGGACGAATTTTAATTACAGGTCACACGGACGATAGCCCAATTAGCACCGCAAAATATCCTTCAAATTGGCACTTATCATTAGCAAGAGCTACACAAGTTGCAAACTCAATGGCAAAAAGTACACATTTAAGTGGGCGTTTATGGCCTGAAGGTAAAGGCGCGGCAGAACCTATTGTCAGCAATTCTGATTCAGCTTCTCGGTCGTTAAACCGAAGAATTGAAATTGATTTATTATTTAAATGAGGTTGACATGAGTTTCTCGCAAAAATTTACAAAAATAAAATATGCTCTAACATCTCGAACAGCAATGCTAATTATCGGGTTTATTGCTTTATCGCTACTTATTTGGTTTGGTGGTCCTTTAATTGCTATTGCTGGGTATGTTCCTCTAGAGGGAGTTGCTTATAGGTTTCTTACAATATTATTGATATTACTCATTTTTTCTGTGACAAAAATTTATCGTCTTGTGCAACAAAGCAAAAGAGATGAAAAAATGGCTGATGAACTAATCGATAATGAAAGTTCAAATAGCAATGAAGTTAACGAGGAAATAACCACTTTAAAAGCAAGAATGAGCGAAGCCATTGACTTGCTAAAAGATGTAAAGCTATTCAAAGGTAAAAATATTTACCAATTGCCATGGTATATCATGATTGGTCCGCCTGGTGCAGGTAAAACAACCGTTATACACAACTCAGGTTTAGACTATCCGCTTAAAGATAAGTTAGGGGTAGATTTAGTACATGGTGTAGGCGGTACGCGTAACTGTGATTGGTGGTTTACTAATAAAGCAGTGTTAATTGACACTGCAGGCAGATATACAACGCAAAGCAGCCATGCAAAACATGACTCTCGTGCTTGGGAAGGCTTTTTAGGATTACTTAGAAAGTACCGTCCACTTAGACCGATTAACGGTGTAATGATAAGTATGGGCATCTCTGAATTGATGAACCAAACTAAAACCGAAAGAAACTTACATGCTCGGGCTATTAAACAGCGTCTTCAAGAGCTTCAAAATCAGCTCGGTATGACATTCCCAGTGTATGTTATTTTCTCTAAAGTAGATTTAATTGAAGGTTTTAGAGAGTTTTTTGGTGAGTTAACAGAAGAAGAATGCGAGCAAGTTTGGGGTGTAACTTTTCAGCTGGATTTAGACAAAGACAATCAGGTTGAAGCTTTTAATAAAGAATTTCACACTTTAATTTCAAAGTTAACTGAGATGTTAAATCGCAGACTAATTAACGAGCGAGATGAAGTAATACGCGCTAAGATTTTTGAATTCCCGAGACAGTTAAGAGTCTTACAAGGTGTAGGCTATGCATTTTTAAAAGAAATATTTACACCTAATGCTTACGAAGAGTTACCTATTTTTAGGGGCGTTTATTTAACAAGTGCAACTCAAGAGGGAACACCTTCTAGCTTTCTCAATGATGGAAAATCGGGTAAGTCAGATTATATTAACCAATCAAAAAGCTTTTTCATAAAAAACGTTTTAGAAAGTGTTATTTTTCCAGAACAAAACTTAGCAAGTACTAACAAGCATCATGATAAGCAAAATAAGTGGTTTAGAATTGGTTGTATATCGCTTGCAAGTATTGGCTTAGTTGTATTTTCTGTTTCTTGGTATTTTAGTTTTGCGTGGAATAGTAAGCTTATAGAGTCAACTAATGATGCGGTGACGGTTTATCAAGAACTAGATACAGCTTCATTTGATAGCAATAACTTACTGGTACTCAACGATAGATTAAATGCACTCAGAAACCTACCCGCGAGTAAAACAAAGCTTGTTAGTGAAGATGAATCATCTGCACTTGGTTTTGATAAGTTAAATGAAATAAGAGAAGCATCTGTAGATGTATATAGTCGTTCATTGCAAACTTATTTAGAACCATTTATTGCAAATACACTAATTAAAGAAATGGAAATACATCCAGATCATTTAAGTTATTTATACGAAACTTTAAAATGTTATTTAATGCTTTTTCAACCTGAATACTTTGAAAAAGAAGACATTATTGTATGGTTTGGAGCTTATTTAGAAAGAAACCTACCTGGTGATAAAAATACACAAACCAGAAATGAGTTAATGAGCCATATAGACACATTATTAGACAATGGTGTTAATCAGGTTGAAGTAGATGATCAGGCTGTAAGAATAGCTCGTTCTGAACTTACAAAGCTACCTATTGCTGAGCGTGCATATCAAAGATTACAAGCTGATTTTCTTGATAGTAGTATCCCTCCATTTAGATTAACTGACATTATCAGTTTTGAAAGTGCTCAAAAGTTTACTTTTCGTAATAATGGTGATTTAACAAGAAGTATTCCTGGGCTTTATACGTTTAATGGTTTTCACGGCATTTTCAATATTGAAAAAAGTAAGATGTTAGGTAACTTGATGGATAGCAGCTGGGTATACGGAGAAGAAGCTTCAGGGACTTATGATATATCAAAAGATGATATAGAGAAAAAGCTAGAGCAGCGTTACTTTCAAGATTATATTTTTTATTGGCAGTCATTCTTAGATGATTTAAGTTTAAATCAATATAGCTCACCGAGTGAAGGTGTACGCATAACTGACGTGCTATCAGGCTCTGAAACTCCTATTAAAAATATTATTAATGCAGTTCAAAAAAATGTTCAGCTTACACAGTTACCAGTATCCGAAAATCAAAAAGCGGCAGGTAAAGTAGCGGCAAACGCAGCTGAAATAGCAATGCAGACTAAATCTAATCGAATAAAAAGGTTTTTGCCTTCAGAGGCTCCTAGCTTTGATATCAAATTACCAGGACATCAAGTAGAGGAAGCATTTGAAGATGTTATAAATATTGACGCAGAGCAATTAGATGGTATTCAAAAAAATCTAAGAGAGCTTAATATTTATTTAACTAAGCTGGATAGAGGTGATCAACTAAGAACGTCAATTGAAGATCAAATAAACGGTAAAAGTAAACCGAGCTTTATTCGACAATTGGAGTATCAAAGTAAGGATCTACCATACCCATTTAACAGCTGGTTGCTTGATATAAGTAGAGATACTTCTAATATCACTAAAAATAGTGCAAACAGACACTTAAATGAAATATGGAAGAGCCAAGTACTACGAGAATATAATGCGGCAATTGTGGGTAGGTATCCATTCTCTCCTAACGCAGTTAAAGAAGTTAGCATGAAAGATTTCGCTAGATTTTTTGGACCAGATGGAACAATAGACAGCTTTTTTAATACTTACGTTGCACCAAGTGTTGATACAAGCTCAAGCCCTTGGAAGTTTGAAAAAGATATTGGTATCAGTGACCGAACTTTAATAATGTTTGAACATGCATATAGAATCAAAACGGCTTTCTTTGATGGCGGCAGTGAAACACCAAAAATTGAATTTGGACTGCGTGCAAAAAGGTTAGATAAAAATGTCTCGAGTATTCAAATCGTTGTTGATGATCAGCAACTGATTTACCGCCATGGTCCTCCAAAAATAATTAATTTTGTTTGGCCTAACCCTAATAATCAGCCAAAAACACGAGTGATTTTCACACCTCCTAACGGAGGGCGTTCAATTAATACAACGTACGAGGGTGAGTGGTCTTTTTATCGTATGCTTGATGAATTAAGTGAAAAAAGAAGTAAAACACGTGAAGACTTAGAACTTCACTTCTCATTAATGGGAAGTAACGCGGAGATAGAATTATTGCCTAAATCAATCAGGCATCCATTTTGGAACACGAGTGTAGAGAAGTTTTCATGTCCGACCCGATTATAAATATTGGTTATCTTGGCAAAGTCCCTAGTTTAGGTGACTTTGTGCAAGATAACATTTCTAAAGATTTTTCTGAACATTGGGAGCAATGGCTGCAAGCAGCTATTGCTGTTAGTAAAGAGCAAATAGGGGAAGTATGGAAAGATAAATACTTAACAAGCCCTGTTTGGCACTTTGCACTAAGCCCAAATATAATAGGCGAAAAAGGTGTAATGGGTACTCTTTTGCCCAGTGTTGATGCAGTTGGTCGACATTATCCGTTTACTGTACTTTGTACTACAGAGAGTCTTCCTACAGATATTCTTCATTCTGGAGTGCTCTCTTTAGATTATGAAGATGTTGTATTAAAAGTGCTCGATAGCTCAATAGACCTTTTCTCTTGGAGAAAGGAAGTAGCTAAAGCAATAAATGTAAAAGCGTTAGATAAAAAGCAGTTCATTCATCATAGCTCTGCTGATAAAGCGAAGGATGGAGAAGCATTTGAATTCTCTGGTACCGAATTGCAAGGTAATATCTTGCAAGAAGCAATGCATACCATGTTATATAAAAAGTATGGTAACTACAGCATTTGGTGGACACACGGGTCGTGCAATATTAAACCGATGGTACTTATATCATCGTCATTACCTCCAGTAAATCAAGTCGCAGCAATGTTAGATGGACGCTGGAAGCATTGGGAATGGAATCTGACACAGGTAAGAGACAGTGATGAGTAAATCAAGCTCAAGTTATGCAATTACTCATAGAGGTGCTGTTAGGCAGCTAAATGAAGATGCGCATGCAGAAGTTAATAGCCATAACCTATGGATTGTAGCTGATGGTATGGGCGGTCATGAAGCAGGCGAAGTGGCAAGCCAATTAGTTGTAGATGTTGTTAGAGCAAAGGCACAAGATTTTTCGGTAAATGAGCTCAGCCATATACATATTATTGAAGCGATAGAAGATGCTAATAAACAGCTTAATGATTATAGTGCCCAATATCTTGATAATAAAACGGCAGGAAGCACGGTCACGACGCTTTTTATAAAAGACGATAAATATTATATTTTATGGGTTGGTGACAGCCGAGCTTACTTATTGAGAAACGGTATTCTTGAGCAAATATCAAGAGATCATAGCCAAGTGAATGATTTAATCGATGAAGGTATAATTTCAGCTGAAGATGCTAAAAATCATCCTCTATCTAATGTTATAACTCGTGCTGTTGGTGTTGTTGATGAAGTGCAGGTTGACCTTATCAAAGGCGATATTCATGCTGGTGATATTTTCTTATTGTGCTCAGATGGTTTAACTGGCGAGTTATCAGATCAAGATATCTGTTTAGCACTAGAACCAAAAAGTATAATCGATTCTGGTATGGCACTTATGCATTCTTCTTTAGTTCGTGGAGCAAGAGATAATGTTACTTGCATATTAGTTCGGTACGATGAAATATTAAATGATGATAATCACGAAGTATTTAATTTAAAAGACGAAGCTACTATTCCCTTATTTACTAAACAGTAAACTATTATTTATATTCGATTATATAAGACTATATAATCGAATATATTTTGAATAAACAGAATTGTAACTAGGCTTGTAATTTAATATAAAGAATGTAATATGAAAAACGCCTGAATTCATGAGGCGTTACGGATAATTATTAGGACGACGGAATGTTTGTATTTGAAGAATATATTTCCCCTATCTCTGAGTCACAGTTTGCTGGAACTGATCCGCGTGCTGATGTCTCTCCTACGTCCACTTATTATTCCTTAAAAGATCTCAGAAACCAGTTACGCGCAGCCGAGCGAAATGCATTAGTTGACGAAGAAGGTATATCATCTTTAGCGCGAGATTGGCTACCTTTGCTTGAGCAGTGTAACACTGCGATTAAAACCGAAAGTAAAGATATTGAATACTTAGCATGGTTAATTGAAGCATTATGCCGTATTTATGGCTTTAAAGGTCTCGCTTTTGGCTTTAACGTAGCGCGTTATTTGATAGAGAATCACTTTGATTCCTTGTATCCATCATTAGATGACGACGATGAAATCTCAGATAAAGTATCAGCGATTATTGGTTTAAATGGCGCTGCAGGTGAAGGGACGTTAATAATCCCAATAAAATCTATTTATTTAACAGATAGTGTTAGTTTAGATAGCTTTTCTTTTTGGGAGTATCAACAAGGTTACGACATATCGCGTTTGAGTGAAGATAAACGTAGTAAAAAAATAGCGCAAGGTGCTGTCGACTACGAAAAAGTAGAGCAAAGTGCGGCAGAAACAAGCATTGAGTTTTTTATAAACTTAAAAAATGATATTGAAGAGACGATAGAGCAATTTTCTTTACTTAGTATTGCACTTGATGAAGTTACTGGCTCACCGCAACCAACTTCTAATATTAAACAAGCCTTAGAATCAGGCTTAGCGGCTATAAATCATGTAGCAGCAGATAAGTTTGAAGCAGCTAATAAGGCTGCAGTGAAAGCTGCTGCAAAGTTAAAAAATACTCAAGCTGCTGAAACAGAAAATGAAAGTGAAGATGCACCAGCAACAAGTCCAACAGCTATTGCTAACGATGAAATAAATAGTAGAGACGGTGCAATAGATAAACTGAAAGAAATCGCACTTTATTTTAGAGAAACAGAGCCTCATTCGCCAATGTCATACACGATTGAGCAAGTTATTAGATGGAGTGAACTATCACTTCCAGAGTTATTAAACGAATTAATTACAGATAGTGATGCTAGAACGGGGTACTTTAAGTTGTCTGGCATTAAAATCAGCGAAACTGAAACATAAGTAAAGGGAGTTCTCTATGAGTAACAATAATAGTATCCATGATAAGTTAAAACGAGTTCGTAAGCCTCGCGTTCACATCACTTATGATGTTGAAACAGAAGGCGCAGAGGTAAAAAAAGAATTACCATTTGTTGTTGGTGTACTTGGTGATTTTTCGGGTGACAATACTGAAGTATTAAAACCATTAAAGGAAAGACGATTTATTCAAATAGATCGTGATAATTTTAATGATGTTTTAAAACGTATGAGCCCATCTCTTAGCTGGAGAGTAGAGAATACGTTAACAGATGATGGATCTGAATTTTCTGTTAATCTTAACTTTAACTCTATTGAAGATTTTGAACCGGCAGCGGTTGTAAACCAAGTAGAACCATTAAGAAAATTAATGGAAACACGTAATAAATTGCGTGACTTAATGACAAAAGTTGACCGCTCAGAAGAGCTAGAAAATGTATTGGAAGAAGTATTAAGTAATACAGCGAATCTAGACTCGATTGCGAAAGAACTAAAAATTGAGGAGACTGAAAAATGAGTACTGAACAATTAAGTACAGAATTAGAGTCAACCTCAGAGGTTAGTTCATCGCTTTTAGAGCAAGCTATTGGTGCCACTAAGCAAACTGAAGCTAGTCGTGCAGAAGAGCTAATTAAAACACTCACTGAAGAAGCATTAAAAGGCACAGTTCAGTGGAATAAAAACATGACTGTAACGTTTAATGAAGCAATTCAATTAATCGATCAAAAAATATCAAAACAACTTAGTGCTGTAATGCACAGCGACGAGTTTCAAAAACTAGAAGGTTCGTGGCGTGGTCTGCACCATTTAGTTATGAACTCTGAAACAAGTGCAACGCTTAAAATCCGAGTTTTAAATATGAAGAAAAAAGAACTTCATAAAGACTTGAGTAAAGCGGTTGAATTTGATCAAAGCGAAACATTTAAAAAGATTTACGAATCAGAATTCGGTACGCCAGGTGGAGAACCATATGGCACTATCGTAGGTGACTACGAGTTTACCAACCATCCTGAAGATATTGAAGCGCTAAGCTTAATGTCTAATGTTGCTGCTGCTGGTTTCTGTCCATTTATCTCTGCGTCATCGCCATCGTTATTTGGTTTTGATGATTGGGATGAATTAGCCAAGCCTCGTGACTTAGAAAAAGTGTTTGAATCATTAGAGTATACGAAATGGCGTTCATTTAGAGATAGTGATGACTCACGATTTGTATCGTTAACAATGCCTCGTTTCTTATCTCGTCTGCCATATGGCGCTGCTTCTCAGCCTGTAGAAGAGTTTAATTTTGAAGAATTTGAAGTTGAACCAAAAGCAGGGCGTGCTGTAAGTACTGATAACGAAGATTACTGTTGGAGTAACGCAGCTTATGCGATGGCGACCAATATGGGTAAAGCTTTTGCTCAATATGGTTTCTGTACAGCAATTCGTGGAGCTGAGGGCGGCGGTAAAGTTGAAGGTCTTCCAACGCATGTATTTACAAGTGATGACGGTGATCCTGATATTAAATGTCCAACAGAAATTGGCATAACGGATCGTCGTGAAGCTGAATTAAGTAAGTTAGGGTTTTTACCACTTTGTCATTATAAAAACACAGATTACGCTGTTTTCTTTGGTGGGCAAAGCTGTCAAAAACCAGCTATATATTCAACACCTGACGCAACAGCCAATGCAGCTATCTCAGCTCGCTTACCTTACCTAATGGCTACATCTCGTTTTGCTCATTACTTGAAAGTAATGGCACGTGATAAAATTGGTAGCTTTATGGAAGCTGAAGACGTTGAAGTGTGGTTAAACCGCTGGATATTAACTTACGTTAATGCTGCAGAGGGGGGCGGTCAAGATATCAGAGCGCGTTACCCATTAGCGGATGCTAAAGTATCTGTAAAAGAAATCCCAGGTCAACCAGGTGCTTACAATGCTATTGCTTGGTTAAAACCTTGGCTACAAATGGAAGAATTAACATCTTCTTTACGTCTAGTAGCTAAAATCCCAGAGATTGGTTAATTAACCAATCTTTAGCGTTAAGGATAATGCAGTAGAATGAATCACGAAGAGTTTTCATTTATTAATCAAGACTTTGACTTTCAACAAAAGTCACAGTCTCGCATAAGTGATAACGATGCTTTGTTAGAACGTTTTTTAAACGAAAAGAACCTAGATAAAGCATTATTACTTTGGCTTGAAGGCTCTTCTGATTCACCCCTTTCATGGAAAAAAGAATCGTTATTACCTTATTTACAACGGGTGATAATCGAGTTAGACCAACAGATATCAAATCAATTAAATACTATTATCCACACTAAATGTTTTCAAAAGCTAGAAGCTCGCTGGAGAAATTTATGGTGGTTAGTATTACAAAATGAACAATACGACAAAGAAAATAAAGTAAAAATAAAAGTATTAAATTGTAGCTGGAATACACTTTCAAAAGACGTAAATAAAGCAATGGATTTTGACCAAAGTGCTTTTTTCCATTTGCTATACCAAAATGAATTTGATACCCCAGGTGGAGAGCCATTTGGGGTGGTAATCGGTGATTATGAAATAACTAACTCACCTTCTAATGGTGCAATATATAATGATATCGATACACTTAAAGAGATAGCAAGAACGGCTGCTGCTGCATTCTCTCCATTTATTTGTGCATCCTCTCCTAGCTTATTTGGTGCTGATAGCTTTTCTGATTTAAGTTACTATTCCGATCTTTTTAATCACTTTGAACAAACTGAGTATGTAAAATGGCGAAGTTTCCGAGATATGGAAGAGGCACGTTTTATTGGTTTAACACTCCCTCATGTTCTAGTAAGACCTCCTTATTGTAACGACGGAAAGCGTCACCAAGATTTTTACTTTAAAGAAAAAATACACAACCCTGAAACAGATATGTTATGGGGTAATGCTTCATTTCAATTTGTATCTACTCTAGTCAGAGCATATTGCAATAGTGGCTGGTTTGGTAACATTAGAGGGATTGAACCAGGTAAAGTATCTAAAGGTTTAGTAACGGGGCTTGCTCGAGATAAATTTAGTACGGACACCTATCAAAAAGAGGCAAAGCCACCCTTAGATTTAATTGTTACCGGTAAATTTGAAAAACAGTTTTCTGAACTTGGTTTTATACCTGCATCTTCTGTAATAAATACAGAGCATATTGTTTTTTACAGTAACGCATCGGCACAAAAAGCAAAAAATTATAATTCGAATTCTGCCAATATAAATGCAAGGCTGTCTTCAATGCTGCAATATATTTTGTGTGTTTCACGATTTGCTCATTATTTAAAATTATTAGCGCGTGATCGTATCGGCTCATATGCTTCACCTAGAGAATGCGAAAGAGATCTACAATCTTGGATTAATAACTACACATCAGCAACAGACTCTGCATCTGAGGGTATAAGAACGAAATATCCATTAAGTAATGCTCGAATAAAGGTCAGTGAAAATAGAGCAAATCCTGGGCATTATTTTTCAGTATTGCAGTTACAACCACACTTTCAATTAGATCAAATGGTATCAAGTATTAAGTTAGTAACAGAACTTAGTCCACATCATAAAATAAAGGAATAATAATGAAAAATATACATAATTTAGTTCGTGAAGGAAAACTATCTGATGCACTCGCTTGGTGTGCAACGCAACTTCAAGATGAGCCATTAAATTTTGATATAAGAAGTATTTATTCAGAATTATTATGCATAAATGGAGAGCTTGAGAAAGCAGATAAGCAACTTGATTTTATGGTTCAAAAAAAACCTGAACTTGCTGTGGGAGCTGTAAATCTTCGCCATTTAATACGAGCACAGCAAGCTAGGTTTGATTTTTATCAAGGTAAGGCAATACCGAAGCTTTTTCATGAAGCTAATGAAATTGATACTCTATTTTTACAAATGCACATGTCTTTACTTGAGAAAAATATCGACTTAGCAACTAAACAGTCTCAAGAACTAGAAGCGCTTCGATTAAAGCAATCTGATGATGCTTCGCATATAAGAGATTTAGATGACAGTTTGAGCCCATATTTAGAAGTACTTGGCACTAATGGTGAATTTTACCTTGCTAACTTTAATGAAATTGAAATGCTTAAAGTTGAACCTATAGAGTCTTTCCTAGAAAACATTTGGCTTAGAGTTGAAATCATTATAAAAGATGGTCCATCAGGCACAGCTCACTTACCGTTAGTATATGCAAACTCTACTACGGATATCGAAAAGCTTGGTCAGGTATCTGACTGGGAAGAACTTGGTGATGAGCTAACTATTGGTAAAGGCATGAAAATGCTATTTGTTAATGATGAAGCAATTACTATTTCAAATTTAAATATAAACTGTTTAGAAACAGCTTAATAAAACGAAATAAAAATGATAGAAAATAAGCAGCAACTTCAAGCATCAATAATAGACAGGCTCATAGATGATGAGCCTGACTTGCAAGATGCACCTTCACGAAATGAAGGTATCTCTATTAGTGAGCTTAGAAATAATGTTCGAAGAGATATAGAAGCTCTGCTTAATGCAAGAATTCAATGGCATACTTGGCCAACGCAATATAAAGAGTTGTCAACTTCGTGTTTATCATATGGTTTGCCCGATTTTTCGAGTATGTATGTTAGCTCTCATGAGGGGCGTACACTCCTATGCGAAACCGTCAGAGATGCAATTTTGAAGTTTGAACCACGATTTATTGAAGTTGAGGTCTTTACAGATGATGAAGTACCTCTTGATCGGGTTTTAAATTTACGTATAAACGCACTTTTGTATGCTGATCCAGAACCTGAATTTATAAGCTTTGATTCTGAGGTTGAACCAGTAAACTTGGGTATGAAGATTAGTGAGGCTTCCTTATGAACGATGAGCTATTAAAATATTACAATCGGGAACTCGCCTTTGTACGTCACTTAGGTAAAGACTTTGCTGATAAGTACCCTAAAGTTGCAGGGCGTTTAAAGCTGAGTGAGGATCATATAGAAGATCCACATGTTTCAAGACTTGTAGAATCATTCGCTTTTTTAACCGCAAATATAAGACAAAAGCTAGATGACAGCTTTCCAGAGTTAACAGATGCCCTATTAGGTCAAATGGTGCCAGATTATCAAGCTCCAATTCCTTCTATGTCTATAGTAAAACTTGAAGCTGAAAACTTATCGACCACAGGTATTGTTATACCTCGTGGCAATGAAGTTGAAACTAACGTCGAAAACATGAAACCATGTAAATTTCAAACCTGTTACGAAACTTATTTATGGCCTGTAGAAATAACGAATGCACAATTCGAAAACATTCCTTTTGTAGCACCAAAGCCTAAGTGGCCTGAAACAGCTAAATCAATTTTTAAGCTAGATTTAACCGGTGAATATAAAGGGGTATCTCTTGCTGAAACAGGGCTTGATACACTAAGAGTATTCATTAACGGTCAATGGCATTACACTTTAAAAGTATACGAACTTTTGTTTAAAAATTGTATTGGAGTTGCTTTTGATAATGGTGACGAGGGTGTTAAATACCTATCAAAAAGTCAGCTTAAAGCTGTCGGGTTTGGTACTAATGAAGCCGTTGTGCCTTATTCCGAGCGATCTTCATCTGGATATAGATTATTAGTTGAAAACTTTACTTTTCCTGAAAAATTTAGATTCTTTGACTTGGAAGGAATACGTTCATCACTTCCAAAAAAATCTAATAAATGCAGTATTTATTTTTATTTAGATTCAGAATCAGTAGAGCTTGAAAAACAAGTCGACAAAAACATGTTCTTACTTGGCTGTACTCCAATTATTAATTTATTTGAACAAGAATTAGAGCCAATCCGCCCCGAATTAAGTGAATACGAGTACAAACTTTCTCCGCGTTACATGGATTCAGAAATATCAGAAGTAATAAGCTTATTGGAAGTTATCGCTTTTGATCATAAAGGTAATAAACAAATAGTATCGCCATTTTATGGGCAAACGCATCCTAAATACCAAGGTCATAATGATTTGTTTTGGCACATTAGACGCGAAACTGCATTATGGGCTGGAGGCTATGTAGAATCAGGTACAGAAACATTTTTATCACTTGTAGATGCTTCCTTTGAAAATAGTGCAATGGAGTACGGTAGTGGTAATACAGTATTAACCATCCGAGCTAACTGCAGTAACAGAAATTTACCTGCGAGTATGCCGTTTGGGGATGATGAGCTTGGTTTACTTATGCCCGAACGTGGCGATGTAATAAAAAAAATCCGCTGTTTAATTCCTTTTACACACGCAGTTAGACCTGTTTTAGGTGATGCAACACGGTGGCAATTGGTCAATCACTTAACGCTAGATACTTTTAGCGGCGATGATGCTTGTAACAAACTTAAAGAAATTTTGCGTTTATATGATTTTAGAGCATCGCCTCAAACTAAAGGAATGATCGATAATATTTATCGTGTAATTATTGAACCTTCTACCGCAAGAGTGGTTCAAAAAGGGCGTGTAGGTTTTGCAGCTGGCAGCGACATAGAAATCACATTTTCTAGTGATGACTTTTCTGGAAGTGGCATGTTTTTCTTTGCATCTATTTTAGACCGCTTTTTTGCGCAATTTGCTGCTATTAATAGTTACACACGCGTTAGCTTAAAACTTAAAGAGCAAGAGCAAGTTTATTATCAATGGCCAGCACGAGTCGGTGACAGTCCTCTTTTATGATTAAACATTTAATTAACAATGGCTCACAAATAGACTTTTACAAAGCTGTTTTTATCATAGAAAATCAGCTTAAAAAGCATGGGCTCGAATATCGCTGTGTGGGATACGACAGCGCACCTAAGTTAGAGCTTGTTAAATTTACGGCAACGCAAAAGCTAGGATACCCTGGTAATGCAATCACTAAATTAGAAGAAATTGATTACAAAGACGGACTGCATAGAGTAAATATGCAAGTTTCTTTTATGGGGTTAACGGGTTGTGCTGGTGCTTTACCGCAGTTTTATACCGAGCTAGTTATGCAGCGACTTCGTTTTAAAGACACAACAATGCGTGATTTTTACGACATGTTTAATCATCGTTTAATTTCACTGTATTACCGTGCATGGAAAAAATATAAACCATCACTTAATCATGTAAACAAAGATAAAAATAAAGACCCTTATACTCAAATTCTAAGCCTTTTAAGTGGTGGAAGTAACGAACACCAGTTGTTTTTTTCAGGGCTATACAGTCGTAAAATTCGTAATGCTGCTGATTTACAAAATATCTTAGCATCGTATTTAAGCTGCGATGTGACCATTAAGCAAATGATAGGTCAGTGGCGTCCACTTAAAGAGCAAGAGCAAACATGCCTTGCAAGCCAAACACTATATGAAGGGCGTCATGCGCGTTTAGGTGTAGATACCGTAGTAGGTAAACGAATATGGGATATATCATCACAAATTGAAATTAACATATTGGCTAAAAATATCGATAAAGCGAAAGATCTCTTGCCTAACGGCTCTTTATTTAAATTAGCGAATAGCATAGTAAAAGATTATTTAGGTAATGCAGTACAATTTCGTCTAGTAATAGAATCTAATTTTGACAAGTTAGATGCTACACAACTCACTAAAAATAATTACCAATTAGGTTGTAGTAGCTTTTTAGTAGCGCAAAAAGATAAATTAAAAACTAACCCTACAAAGTTATCGTTTAAAGGATAATTAAATTTTAAAAGGAACATCGTATGTCTTCGATGACATTGAATAAATTGGTAGAAAAGTTAAGTCCTGATTGCAGAAAAAGTTTAGAAGCTGCTGTCGCTATTTGTAATAGCCGAAGTCATTTTACTGTTGAGTTAGAACATTGGTTACTTGCAATGATTGAACAAAAACTTGACGACGTAAGATTAATATTCGGATCGTTCGATATAAATATTGACCAAGTGCAACAAGATTTAAATCATTCATTAGAGTCATTTAAAACAGGTAGCGAGTCATCACCTAGCTTATCACTGCACGTAACTAGCTTATTAAAGCAGTCATGGTTAAGTACAAGTATTGAATTTACTGATAACCAAATTCGCAGTGCTTACGTTATTTATACGCTAACTAAAGACGATACACTGTCTAGTTTAGTAACACGTTGTAGTAAGCTTTTTAATAAGATTGACCCAGGTCAGCTTTTACATGCGTGGCCTGAAATAGTGGCTCAGTCAGAAGAGCGTAATCACTCTGTTCAAAGTGCAGCTACACAAACTAACTTAAATTCTAAAACCCCAAGTTTAGATCAATTTACGGTTGATTTAACGGCGCAGGCACTTGAGGGTAAGATTGACCCGATTTTAGGACGTGATTTCGAAATTCGTCAAATGGTTGATATTTTAACCAGACGCCGCCAAAACAACCCAATATTAACCGGCGAAGCAGGTGTTGGTAAAACAGCGGTTGTAGAAGGCTTGGCACTTAGAATTGCGCAAAAAGATGTACCTGCTGTATTACAAAACGTAAAAATACACAGCCTTGACTTAGCTTTACTACAAGCTGGTGCGGGTATGAAAGGTGAGTTTGAAAACCGCTTAAAATCGTTAATCAACGAAGTTAAAAATGCTATCAATCCTGTTATTCTTTTTATTGATGAAGCACACACCATGATTGGTAGTGGCGGCGCAGCGGGTCAAAACGATGCAGCTAATTTATTAAAGCCAGCGCTTGCGCGCGGTGAGTTACGTACCATTGCAGCAACAACGTGGGCTGAGTATAAAAAATTCTTTGAAAAAGACGCTGCACTTACTCGTCGTTTTCAAGTTGTTAAAGTAGAAGAGCCAACACCTGAAAAAGCGGTAGCAATGTTACGTGGATTAGTTCCTGTAATGGAGCGCCATCATAAAGTATTTATTTCTGAGCAAGCGTTAGAAAGCGCAGTGCATTTATCGCATCGTTATATTACGGCAAGGCAATTACCAGACAAAGCCGTTGCTTTACTAGACACAGCTTGTGCTCGAGTAGCAATGAGCCAAGCCTCTACACCTAATACAATAGAGCAACTTGTAAATCGATTAAGTGAAATAGAAACACAAGTTTTAATGCTAAACCGTGAGCAAAAAACTGGGTTAGATCATTCTGAGCAGCTAAATGGTTTAAAAGCAGAACTTGTAGATATTGAAGAGCAGCTACTGCCGTTAAATGAGCAATTTAAAGTAGAAAAAGAAATTGTTATCGAGCTTAATAAAGCGCTTGAGTCAATAAACTCAGAGGATGACGATTCTTCTCGCGACATGCTTGAAAAGCTAAAAGAGAGCAAACAAAAATTAGCTTCTTTTGAGCATAATATGGTGCACTGGCAAGTAGATGAAGAACTTATAGCACAGGTTATTTCGGATTGGACTGGCATACCAGTAGGTAAAATGCATGAAGATGAAATTTATGGAATTTTAAACCTAGCTACACAAATGAAGCAAAGAGTAGTAGGCCAAGATCACGGACTCGACCTAATAGCTAAAGTTGTTCAAACATCTCGAGCTCAACTAGCAGATGAGAGTCGTCCAAATGGTATATTTATGCTTGCTGGTCCAAGCGGTGTAGGTAAAACAGAAACAGCCTTGTCACTTGCACAAGAAGTGTATGGTAGCGAAGAAAACGTTACTATTATTAATATGTCTGAGTTTAAAGAAGAGCATAAAGTATCATTATTACTTGGCTCTCCTCCAGGATACGTAGGTTATGGTGAAGGCGGTATATTAACCGAAGCCGTAAGAAGAAAACCATACAGCGTTGTACTTCTAGATGAAATGGAAAAAGCGCATCCAGGTGTTCAAGATATTTTTTATCAAGTGTTCGACAAAGGCACAATTAAAGACGGTGAAGGTAGAGACATCGACTTTAAAAATACCATCATTATTATGACCTCAAATGTGGGCACAGATACCACAATGAGCCTATTTGAAGATGAAGAAAGTAAGCCAAGTATAAAAGGCTTATTAAACGCATTACAAGATGATTTATTAGGTGCTTTTAAACCAGCCTTTTTAGGTCGTATAAATGTAATTCCTTATATTCCGTTAAGCGATGACATGCTTACACAAATAGCAGGGCTTCAAATAGATAAAATAATTAAACGTGTTAAAAAGCATTATAATGCTGATTTAATTTATAAAGATGATGTAATTGAATATATTATTGCTAATTGTCAAAATGCTGGCTCAGGTGCAAGAAATATACATACAATATTACAAAACAAAGTATTGCCTTTATTATCAGAAGTTTTATTATCTAGCATGGTAGATGGTAATGAAATTAATAGTATATCTTTGTTTATTAAAGATAATGAATTTGAACTAGCGCTTAATTAAAATAAAATAAAGCGTTAGTTAAAGCTGAACTAAAACTGAATTAATAACTAATTGAAGTTAATTTAAAATAAGTGACTAATAAGGTTGTTTCTTTAGTTTTAGCGCATTATAATTTTGGTGTCTTAGGTCACTACATGGAATTTTTGAGACATTGTCTTCATCTAGGGAAAGGAATCTGAAGGCCTTTTCATTGCTGTTATAAAGATAATGATTTCAAAGGAAATTTGGGAAACCAAAGTAAATAATCCAATATAAATGGATAACATAAGTTTAATTAAAAGGAGCATTATCAAATGCAAGCAAATACATATTTAAAATACGGTAAAATCGAAGGTGAAACTACTGCAGCTGGTTTTGAAAAAACAATTACAGTACTATCTCTTGATTTTAACGTAAGTCGCGAAATCAGTTCATACACTGGTACAGCTTTTGACCGTGAGTCTAGTTCTGCACGTCTTGGCGACCTTACTATTACTAAACTTCAGGACAATGCATCTACGTATTTGTTTGAAGAAGCAACAATCGGTAAAGGTCAACCAGCTGTATTTCAAATCACTAAGCAAGGTGATGTGATTGAAGAAATCGTAAACATCACACTTACAGATGCGATGATTTCTAGCTACTCTGTTTCAGTTCAAGGCGATCGTCCAATTGAAACGATCACTATTAGCTATACAGAAATGTTAATGGCTGTGACTCCAACAGATGACAAAAACTCGACTCAAGCTACACTTCGTTATGGTTATAGTGGTGCTACTGGTAAAAAAATGTAATATATTTTACCTATTAATAGCTCTGAGCTTTGCTCAGAGCTTTTTTTGATCTTTAAGACGGGAAAAGCAAGGAATGCAAAAGGCAACGCAAGATAAAAACGTAATACAAATTAGTACTCCTGCAGGTAAAGATGCCCTTTACTTAACTCGTTTTGTTGCTCAAGAAGCAATGTCAGACTTATTTGTAATGTCTGCCAATATGTATGCTATTGGAGTGCAAATAGCACATGAAGATTTAGTCGGTAAACCGGTTACAGTAAAAGTTAAAAATGCCGATGGAGGAGGGGAGCGTTACTATCACGGTATAGTAAGTCATCTTGTTTCTAAAGGTAGTCGCACAGCCGACGTAGATGAGCAAAAAAATTACATAGATTACCAAGCAACCATAGTACCTCACGCTGCTTCTATGCGTAATCGTAAAAACAGTCGTATATTTCAAAAGAAAACAATTAAAGAAATTTTTGCCGATTTATTTGGTCAGCATAATGTTGCCTTTACAGATAAAACTAGCAAAACTTATCCTAAGTATGAATATTGTGTTCAATACCAAGAGTCAGACTTCGACTTTATTCAGCGTTTATTGCAACACGAAGGTATTTTTTACTTTTTTGAACATTCAAACAGTAACCACACGCTTATCCTTGCTGATGATATAACCGCCTACGAAGAATGTGGTGAAGCAAACGTTGTTTACTCTACAGGTCATTTAAGTAAATCGCATATTTCACGCTGGCAAGGTGGTTTAAGTATTGCGCCAGGTAGCTTTAAACGTATAGGGTACGATTTTAAACAACCATCACGCTACCCAGACGGTGAGCAGGCAAACCCAGAGTTACCAACTCAATCGGTAGCCGAAATATTTGAATACACAGGTGAAGCCGAATGCCATCCTCGCGCACCTGCAATAGCTTCTATGCAATTAGAAGCACTACAAAGAGACATGAAGCTATCAAGCGGTCAAAGTGATTGTCGCTCTTTTACCGTTGGTAAATTATTTAGCTTTGAAAAACATGAAGACCCAAGGCTAATAGGTAAAACATTTGCTATTACGTCTATGATGACTTCTATCACTATACCTAATCAATCAGGTGCTAGGCAGTCATCTGCAAATGAAGTATATACAAACCACTTTGAATGCGTACCAAAAGATATCCCATACAGAGCACAAATTAATAAGAAAAAGCCTGTAATAAATGGTGTTCAAACAGCAATAGTAACGGGCGACAGTGCCGACGAAATAATGATTGACCAATTTGGTCGCGTTAAAGTGCACTTTGATTGGGATCGTGACGGACAAAGAGACTCTACAAGTTCGTGTTGGATACGTGTTGCTCAAAACTGGGCAGGTAAAAAGTGGGGCGCGTTTTTCTTCCCTCGCGTAGGTCAAGAAGTGCTTGTTGACTTTATAAACGGCGATCCAGATCAGCCAATTATAAGTGGCGCAATATATAACGCCGACTTAATGCCTCCATACGCATTGCCAGCCGAAAAAACCCAAAGTGGTATTAAAACACGCTCTACAAAAGAGGGTGGAGCCGACAACTTTAACGAACTGCGTTTTGAAGATAAAAAAGGCAGTGAACTTGTTTACATGCAAGCCGAAAAAGATAAACAGCTGTATGTTAAAAACGATCAAAATGAAAAAGTAGACAACGATCGTAATGTCGAAATTGGTAATGACGATACTTTAAAAGTGACGGGTAATCGTTTATCTGAAATAGAGAAAAACGATACTTTAAATGTCGGAAAAACGTTAAATATAGAAGCGGGCGATGAAATTGTTATTAAAACTGGCTCAGCACAAATTAAAATGACCAGTAACGGTAATATCGTTATCGAAGGCACTAATATAGATATTAGAGGCAGTAATGTAAAAGTTGATGGTAGTGCAATAACATTAACAGCCGGTCTAATTAAGTTAAATTAGTAAAATTATGGAAATAATAAACAGCTTTCAATCAGGTTTACGAAACGGTATATCTAACAACGGTCACGTTGTATATTGTCGTTATGGTTTACCACATTTAATATGTTTACCTATAAATAAGCCTGACGATCCATTACTAAACCCTTCATTAAGCCATTTAAAGGCAATGGAAGGCTATTATGCTCAGCAGTTTTTTTTATATTTGCATAAATCTTTAAATAGCGAAGATGCCGTGTCGGGGTTATATCAATATGCAATGCAAAGCCCAGTCGCATTATCTGACTACACAAAAGATGAATTAATTGAAGAACTGTCATTTTTAGTTGCGCACAATAAACTATTAGTTATTCCTCTTTACGAATAGTTGGTTTATAAAATATAAGTTAGACAAGGAGTCTATATGGGTAAGCCCGCTGCTACACTTGGTCACATGCACATTTGTCCTAAATTTACAGGCACGGTTCCTCATGTGGGTGGACCTATAGTTTTAGGTTCAACCAATGTATTAATAGGCTGTATGCCAGCTGCTCGTAAAGGCGACATGATGGTATGCATAGGCCCGCCAGATAGCATTAAAACAGGCTCAAGCTCCGTTAAAATTAATGGTAAACCTGCGGCAAGAATGGGTGACAGCAGCTCCCATGGTGGAGTAATTGTTATTGGCAATCCAACCGTATTAATAGGCGGCTAACTTTGCTCTCTTTGTATGTAAGTAATTACCAAGCTCAATTACTGACTATTAGTGACGCTCAACTATGCCCGTTTACTTCTGTAGGCCATTTAAAAACGCTAAAAAAAAGATTATTAGAGCAATGCTGGTTAAATGCTAAAAATAATAAACTAAACCAAACATTTACAGCTCCAGATCTAAATTTACTTATTACGTTTCAACAAAACGAAAATACCCCTGATGTAATTGCACAAGCATGTATAGAGGTAATGGCTAATTTACCTCAAAATATAAACATCACATTTATTAATAACATATTAAACGAACCCCAATTGCAGCAAGTTGCCAAACTAATAATAAGCAAAGTACTGCTACAGCAGCATAGTTATAATCTTATTGCTTTAATTGATTTAAATACCTTATTTTTTGCCTACACAAATCAAACTGATTATTCAGATGAAGTGCTTGCACTAATTAAACATATTTTAGTGGTTGCAACAGACTCAACTCCATCAAATTTAATAAAAGTGTTTAATAACCTGTGCGAAAATGGGCTTGTTAATTCACCGTTAATGTCACTTTTTTTACTATCACTTAGTTCTGAACAAGTTAACACGGTAAGTAACCATGCAAGCAATACATTATCAATCGACCATACGCTGCAAGTGTTACTACAAAGTGGTTTTGTAAAGCTAGTGCCACTAGCAAATACTGCGCTTCATAAAGTAGAGCAACCAAAAAAAATAATAGCGTTAATTAAGCGCATACTTGGCGATAAATTAGATTTACTTGTTAACTACGAAACGCAAATACAAGCGTGGAATGAAGATGAGCAAGGTTATACCGATTTTCAGCAGCAGTTACAGCTTAACTGGCCTAAACAAGAAGCCAAGCTATCGTCGTTAAGGTTAATGGCAGGCTACGCATTAAACGAGCAGCTTAACGCAATACAAATGACCGCAATGGATAGCTATAGCCAAGCCGTGTTTAACTTATATAAATACTATCAGTATATTGCAGCTAAAAAAGCAAACACAGAGGCATTGGTATGAGTGCTTTTGATGTACAAGTAGATTATTTTTCGACACCTAGCGCAAATAACGTAGACGAGTTTTTATATGGTGACCCATTACCGGCTTTAACACATGTTGAGTGGAAGTCGTGGGATGTATGCATATACGACTGCATAGTAAAATCAAAAGAATTAATGGCTAAAGTAGATGACACAGAGTCACCTTTAGTGTGGTTATTGCCCGCGCTTTCGTATCAAGATGAGCTAAAGCAATTACTACAAAGCAGTTTAAAGCAGTTATATCCACAGCAGACAACACATTTATTATTTTATGGCTCAAGCAGTGCTCATGCATTAATTGATTTAGCTAAAAAAAATGAATGGGAAAAAGTAACGGTAATTGCCATTGATGCAACCTATAAAGCAAACGCGCAAACGCAATACGGTTATCAAGGTGTAGGTGGGTTACTTGCTACGTTACAGGCAAAGAGTTATGGATGGTCGCAAACAAGTTTTGAGCTTGCGCCTTCAATCGATTTTGAAAAGCACAATCAATTAGATGGCATGTTTTTACGATTAGTAGAACAAACTAAAAAGCCTGTAGACATTATTTTTGCGCCAGGAAATGGCATTAATCACAGCAGTGATGTATGGCTAAATAGTTTACAGTTGCTCAGCCCTTTAATAAACGAGCACACACATTATGAGTTACCTAATTATAAACTAGGCAACATTGGCGCACTTGAAGGGCTAGTTAATTTATACCAATTAACCACAAGCCCCGCTATTGTCAATCATTGCGAACATGCGCTAATGATCTCACAAGAGCAATTAAAACATCAAAGCGCATCAGAATACTTATGGATAAGTGAGGAAGTACACAACTAATGCAAAGTTTTACAGTTGTTATAAAAGGACAAAGTTATTCTATTTGCTTAACTGCAGGCAAAGACAAAGCTCCCTCTGGTTATACTCAAGTATCAGTAGATACGTATGAAAGAGCCGACAAACAAATTACAGAAATTGGTCCTACGTTATCGGCTGATGTCCCTGTTCGCCTTGAAATAATAAATTTACTGAACGGCGCAGGTATTTTTTGCTCCGAAAATGCAAGCTCGCGAGAGACTGCCGATGCAATTATTAAAGGCTTAGTTGCCGGTACTTTAAGCTGTTACCACGAAAATGAAAAACCGTCTCTTCAAACCAGCCAGTTAACTAAAAATACTGATAGGGATGAAACGCAAAATAACAAAAAAACAGACTCCGCATCAGGTAAAAAAGCAACACAAGCAACGGCTAATAACGGTGGCAGTGCAGCCGACGCAACCCCAAGCGAAGAGTCTATAGAAAAACAAACATTCCGAACCGATCCTGTTTCAATGCTCTCGGGTGAAGAAGTACTTCCTTTATTTGACTTTACGCTTGCAGGCAGCAGGCAATTAATTTGGCGTCGTTTATATCGCTCATCGCATGTAGACAACAACAGTATTATGGGCAATGGTTGGCGCCACGACTTTATGGTGCGCCTAACCGAGCATTACCTACCACCGCCAAAAGTAGGACCAAAACAAAAAGGCACCTACTGGTTAGAATACCAAGATGAGCACGGAGCTAAACACCGCTTTGCAAAGGTAAAGCCAGGGCAATCTAGCCATCAATTAAGCAGTAACCTTACACTGCATTACCAAACAAATGGTAAACAGGTACTTATAACGCCAGACGATCAACATCTCACGTTTAAGCCTGGTAATAGTGCATGGCTACTTGAAAAAATTATTAACGACAAAGGGCAAAGCTTTCGTTTTTATTACGATGCAAAAGAGCGCCTTAACCGCGTAGAGCTCAACAAAGTACGTGGCTGTATTATTAGCTACAACACTCAGGGCTTATTAAGTAAAATTGCGGCTTACCACACCGATAAAAATAATAAACAACACCTAATATACCCGGTGCTGGCAAGTTATAAATACGACGAAAACAAAAATCTTGTTCAAGCAACCAATCAACAAAACGAGACTGAACACTACGCCTACAATGCCGCCAACTTATTAATTAAGCGTACCCGCGCAAGCGGCTTTAACCATTATTTTGAGTGGGACAGCTACTCGGCTAATGCAAAGTGTGTAAAACAATGGGGCGATAACGACACCTACAGTTACCAGTTTGAATATAATACCGAGCGCGGCGAAACAACCAGTATAGATTCACGTGGTCATAAAGAACACTTTGTACACAACGCACAAGGTAAATTAGTTAAGCACACCGACCCTAACGGCAACGTATGGCAATATACCTACAATGCACAAGGGCAAAAAACAGCTGAAATAAAACCAGATAACAGTGTCATACACTACAGTTACACACCATTTGGACAATTAGCATCAATAACTGAGCCTGATGGTAGCAAAACACACTTTGCTTATAATCAACTAGGGCAACGTATTTTAACCACATTGCCAGATGGTCAAACTATTACGCGTAAATACAGCGTATCGGGTTTACTACAAAGCGAAACATTTGGCGATAACCGTACCTCATTCTATGTATACGATAAGCTAGGGCATTTAACGCAACACGTAAATCAAAGTGGTAACGTTACAAAGTTTGTATGGAACGAGCAAGGTGAGTTACTAGCAAAGCATTATAACAGTGAGCTTATTCGCTACAGTTACGATAACTTAGGGCGCGTAAACGCCACGCTTAATAGTGTAGGGTTACTTACTCAATATAAATACAACGACCATGGGCAATTAATACAAACTATTGCTTTCGACGAAAAAGCCCCTGAAAACAAGCTGCATCAGCACTTTAGTTACGACGACGCTGGCAGGCTCATTAGTACGCAAAATGGCAACGGCGACACCACAGAGCAACACTTTGAGGGGCTAAGCCAACCACATTGTGTTATTCAGCCGGATGGCAGTGCGCTGCATTTAACGTACGACAAAGAGCGCAACTTAACGGCAATTGAGCGAAGCGACGGGCATGTTTACCGCATAAGCTACGATGCGAACGAAAACCCAATTCAACTAACTGGGTTTGACGGCACGGTGCAGCAGTATAAATACGATGCCTGTAATCGCCTAGCATCAGTAACACAAAGCAATAAGCGTAAAGTTAATATAGAACGAGACAAACTCGGTCGTGTTATAGCGCAGCATGCAAGCCTTGCAACCGACACTCACATAGTAAATAACGCCAATTATTATAGCTATACACTACAAGGTAAAGTAGCGCGTGCGCATAATGCGCAATCAACACTAAAGCAAGCGTTTGATAAAGGCGGCAGGTTACTGCGTGCTGAGCAAATACACAATCAGCAACAAGCGCATACACTTAACTACAGCTACGACAAATACGGCAGAAGGGACACACTTACCCTGCCAGACTCAACCACGCTTAAATACAGTTACAACCAGTTTGGTCAGCTAAGTAGTATTAACTTACAACAAGTCAATAGCAAAGCGAATGAGTCCGCTAGCGCAGCAAAGCCCCTTGTATCTTTAAGCTACGACAGCCAAGGTAATATTAAAACACAGCAGTTTGGTAACAGCATTACGCTTACTCAAAAATTTGATGTGTTTAACCGCTTAACGCAGCAACAACTAACGCACCCAGCGCAAGCACTGTTTGATACCTGTACGTACAAGTACGACAGCGTAAACCAGCTCATTGCTCGTAAAAACGAAGGCGTAACCAGCCACAACATTAACTTTGAATACAACAGCCTTGGGCAATTAATACAACAAACATTGGCAAACTCAAGTGCTGATACAACCACGCAATATAAGTGGGATAGCTTTGGTAACCCTCAAACTCAAACTGTGCAATCAAGCGCAATCGAAGCGACAAGCGATACAGAAACGAGTAATGCATTAAGCAGTGAGCACAGCACAGCACAGCACGGCACAGCAAGTGAAGCTGCGAATAACAACGATATTGATGCGAGTCCTTCTGTTGATTTAACACGCGCCACGCATAACGAATACAGCGATTTAGCGCCAACTAACCCTGCTGATAATATTGCATCAAGTAATTTTAATGCACACAACACCATTAAAAACAGCGCCACCGAAGCCGACCGTTTAACGCAATTTGGCGATAGCGACTTTGACTACGACGAATTTGGTAACCAAATTCGCGAAACTGGCAAAGGCATTAAAACCCTTCGTGAATACAATGCATTTAACCAGTTAAGCTGTTTTAATAATAACGGCACGCTCACCCAATACGACTACGACCCACTGGGCCGCCGTATCGCAAAGCACACCGAGCATGGCAAAATTGACTACATTTGGGATAACGACCAGCTAATCGGCGAGTGCCACAACGGGCAATATACGTGGTATATAAACCTACCAAATCAATTTCATCCATTAGCGCTTATTAAAAAAGGTGAGATGTATTACTACCACCTAGACCAGCTTAACACGCCGCGTTTTATTACCAACAGCAGCGCACAAGTCGTGTGGGAAAACCAAGCCGATGCATATGGTTATGAAGAGTCAAAACTAGACGCTGAATCTACTGTAAATAATACCTTTACTCAGCCAATTCGTTTTCAAGGGCAATATTTAGATGAGGAAAGCGGATTACATTACAACCGCTACCGCTACTACAGCCCCAAGCAACAGCGCTTTATAAACCAAGACCCAATAGGGTTAGTGGGTGGGATAAACCATTACCAATATGCGCCAAATCCGATTAACTGGGTGGATCCGTTCGGGTTGACATGTAAAGACGGTCAGAAGAAAAATGTATTTGCAGGACACGGTTCGATAAATGTTACAAAGCCTGCGACCGTCCCGATGGGGACTAGCTTAACCGTTTATTCATGGGATGGTGCAACTATTACCGATGATCTGGGCAGCAAAATTGAAGATGGTACTGTTTCAAGTGGTGTTTTTAAAAAAGTATACACTGAAGGCGATATAATCCCAGGGTATATGCTGCATCCAAATTGTGGAAGTTTAAATATATCATCTAATTCAATTCAGGTTTCTGAAAGCAAGCATATATCTGAACTGTTAGCTGAGAATATGGGGGAATACCATTGGGCTGCTTGTACTTACATTGATGGGCATGAAAATTCGAATATTATTCATGATGAAGAAGGCATATTTAAAGAAGAGTCAGGTCAGTACTCGCAGTTGAAGGGCGGGAAATGGGAAGGTCTAGATGAAAACGCTAGTGATGATCCTAAAAGAAGTAAAAAAATTAAAAAAATAAAATTAAATGCTTTGGAAAAAGATCAAGTTAAAGCTCTGTTAAAAGAAGGGGTACCTATACGAGCAGCCATTAAGCACATTAAAGGTCAAAAAATAACCCCTCGAGATTTTGGTACGAAATCTATTTCAGAAAACCCTCAGTTAAATCAAATGTGGAATGAGTGTATACTAGAATTGACAGAACGTCCCAAAGCAAAAGCGAAAAAGTTCTTTCAAAGCTATCAAAATTTAATTGATGGAACAGCTAGTAAAAAAGAAGCTAGGTATGTGTTCGATGAAGTAAATTCTTTATTTAAGGTGAAAGTGAATAATGCGAAAGAAAAAGGTGTTATTTTTGAAGGTTATATCTTTGAACAGGTGCACCATTGGAATTGGCCTATTGAAAAATATAGTAAACAAGCTATCAGTGCAGAAAACCTATTCCCTACCACAGCTAAGTTACATGCCATTATTCATAATATGACAACATCTAGTTCAAAGAAATTTGTTCCTTTTTCTTATTTTCATCCAATTAGCAAGTTACATGAGAGGGTTTAAGATATGGTTAAAGATAAAAAAGAGCTATTTAAGGCTATTACTGATGAGTCTATACTTATTAATCCCGAATTAATTTGGAGTGGGGAATTAATTCAGGATACTCGTTATACATGTGAAAATCCTGAGTTTCTTTTTAATATTTTTCTTACAGCACCGGAAATGTTCCCGAAGCCAGAGCAGTTATTAATATTATGGTCTACAAATAGCAACTCTATAGTCGCATTTTTAAGAGAAGATAAGGTTTACATAAAATACTATCTAGAAGATGGTCCAAGTGAGTATGAAGTTTTAGGAAAAACATACCAGCAAATGATAAGCAATCTATTTGCTTCTTTAATATTTCGAGAAGTAAGAGAGAAAGATTTGAAAGTTTTAGCTAATACCCTTAATTTTAAATATTTAGATGAATTAGCAAGTTTTATTTCAAGAAACGATGACTGGGAAGACAATACATCAAAGTTTATTTCTGAAATAGAATGATTGAACAATTTACTGAATCATGGTGTTAGTAATGATAGATTTTAAAAAAAATGATGTTCACATTGATTTGACTAAAATGGAAAAAACATTTAGTGAACTGGAAGATAAAAAAATATTCTTGAACTGGTTTTTGTCGGCACTAAAGAAGTCTACAATCATCAATAAGAGACGGCATATAGCAATTTGCCCTATATGTAATGAAAAAAATTATTTATTGCACGAGGGAAATAAAATCATATCAAAGTATGAGTACAGAATACCCGATGGAGAAATGAATTTTATTGTGGACTCATCTATTCTGCATCTAGTTTCAGTACATTCCTTAGTGCCTGAGCGGTCGCTGATTGCAGCCTTAGAAAATTTGTATTGTAAGTTACCTGAAAATTAGCTGTTCATTATGGTATACAGAATAAAAAAATAACAAAGACACCCACCCTAATTTTTTTTACAGTTTGGCTAACTAAGTACTAGAATTTTGTCAGTGTAAAAAACAAGCAGGTGTCTTATGGCAATCGCAAGAAATCATCAAGTAAGTTTGGCTGATACAAAATATTACCACTGTATCTCGCGTTGTGTTCGGCGTGCTTTTTTGTGCGGTGAAGACCACTTTACAGGTCAATCTTAAGCAGTCAATGGGGTCACCCATTAGAAAATTCCGGTCAAGCAGGCAGCTGTGTTTTCTTGATCTTTTTATTCAAAAATCAAGTGATCTTATTATTTAGACTCAAT